>NZ_JAUYAN010000045.1 GCF_030693485.1 Bradyrhizobium sp.
CGATGCGCGCAATGCCGCTCGATCAGGCCGTAGCGGTCCTGCTCGTCACGAAACAGCACCAGATTGTCGCCGAGCAATTTGACCGCCTTGACCGGACGCGGGCCGGCCAGCTCGTCCACCAGCGCCGCCGGCTGCCAGTACTTCCGCATCAGCTTGGCGGCCGGATCCTTCGGCCCGGTGCGGGTGATCAGGTCGTTCGCTTCCTGGCTCATCATGGCGGTGTTCTCCGGCCCTGCAACGCAGGCTGAATGTCGTTTGGAATCAGGTTACTAGGCCGGCGGTGCGCTGCAAGCGGATTCCTTCGCCAGGCCTGCCGGACCAGCAACCTGCTTCCGGGCACGACTACCGCACGCTTGCGGTGTGTTGACAAATTTGATAACATTTTGGCGATGCGAGACGCTAGGAAAATCTCCTGGATCAAGGCTGCGCGCAAGGACTTCGAGGAATTCCCGAACGACGTTCAGAGCGACATGCTCGACGCGCTGACCATTGCCGCCGACGGCGGGAAATCGGCGAAAGCAAAGCCGTTTCATGGCGTGGATGGCGGTGTGTTCGAGATTGCCTTGCGGTATCGCGGCGACGCCTTTCGTGCGCTCTATGCGGTCAAGATCGACGCGGATGTCTGGGTGATCCATGCGTTCCAGAAGAGGTCCAAATCCGGAATCAAGACTCCAAGGATAGAGGTTGATCTCATTCACGACAGGTTGAGACGCCTTAAGGAGGCTCTGAAATGAAAAAAGACGATATCGAATTGGTGCGCGGCAGCGGCAACGTGTATCGCGATCTTGGACGGCCGAACGCCGATCTTGAGCAGGCGCGCGCGCTGACTGCCGCGAAGATCATCCGCATCATCGACGAACGCAAGCTTTCGACACGAGATGCGGAAAAGCTCACCGGTGTATCCTATTCGGAATTTTCCCGGATTCGCAACACCCAACTCGGCCGTTTCACGTTGGACCGGATGATCGCCATTCTTGGCAAGCTCGACGAGAATATCGAGGTGTCCGTCAGCTTCAGGGCGCGGAAGCGAAGAGGGGTCGGCGCGCCGCGTGTCGTCTTGTCCAAGTCGCCGCACGGCATCGGCGAACGGCGAGAGCTTCGACGCGCACGCAAGCTGTAATCGCTTTGCGCCGACGCATCGCCTTCGGCCGGTCCGATCGGTGAAACGGAGAATCATATCCTCATGCAGCGGCCGCCGGCTGTCACCGCAAAGATCCGTGCCGCTGTCGGCAACGATGCGGCGGACATCCTGCTGGTGCGTCGGGAGGCCGTTCTCGCCAAGGCAGTAAGCCATTACGACCCGGTCATACTGAACGATTGGGCCAATGCAGTGGATGCCGCGCGGATCGCCAGGCAGATTTCCGATCCGGATTATCGCGTCCTCGTTGCCGAAGCCGGCGGCGAAATCATAGGCTTTGCCATGGCGGTTCTCTCCAAACACGAATTGAAGGCGCTTTACACGAGGCCCAACCCGATCGGTGGGCTCGGGCGCGCGCTGCTTTCGGAAATCGAATATCTCGCCTTTCAGGCGACGCCATACCTAGTCTGCGAGGCTTCGCTGAATGCCGAGGGTTTTTACAAGGCCAACGGGTACGCCGAGGAAGGCCGGAACGATCGCGTGTCTCGCAGCGGGGTCATTTCCCGCGTCGTGTGGATGAAGAAGCATCGGCCGAACATCAATCCCCGATAGAAATTGGAGCAGCGGAAGCGCAGGGCTCGCGAAGTGGACGGGCCATCAGCACCTCGTCAAAATATTCCTCGCCGATCTTCAGGGCCCGGCGCTCGATCCCGTAGGGCTCGAACCCGGCGGCGCTGTAAAGGCGTTTGCCGGCGATGTTTGAAGCCACGACCGTCAGGCAAATTTCCTCGACCAGAGGCCGGGCATGCTCGATCACGCGCTGGACCAGACGCGCCGCGAGTCCCGTCCCGCGCCCCTCGATGCGAACATACATGCCCCACAACACCGCCTTGTGCCGAAGCTTGGTGGCAGTATGCGCATGGAAGCCGGCGACACCCAGCAGCGGCGAATCGTCGATCCAGCCGCCGAACACGGTGCTTGTTTCCAGGCGCTCAGCCCACCAGGCATCGGGCTTGCGGGACTCGTCCTCCCAGGAGGAGCCGAATGCCTCGGGGTGGTTCTTCAAACCTTCAAGGCGGATGTCGCGATAGACAGCAGCGTCCTGTGCGTCGAGACGGCACACCTTGAAGGGCTTCTGCGGTATGGGGGCATCGGGCTGGGCCATGGATTTTTATAACGTTGTGGTCCCGGCGTCCGCAACTGCCGGGAAGCGGTGCCGTCTCCGCAGGTTCTTAGGGTTTCTCCGCCGCGCCCAGCCCAAAATGGCCAATGATTTCCCGCGCGGTGGCCTCCGCCGGCCTCATTTCGGTATCCAGCACGAGACAATCGGGGCGCGGCACCGCCGGGAAAGCGTAAGTGTCGAGCTCCTTGTTCAGGCTTGCCGCTGATGTCATCTTGCGCCGCTCCACCCGGTCGGGATTGCCGACCCGGCGCGCGGCCTCTTCGCGGGAGCAGTACAAAAACACCGGCAGCAATTCTCCGCCGTGCCGCCGCATCACCTCCTCGAATTTTTCAAACTGCGGAAGGTCGTGCGGATCGGCGTAACATAAGGTGGTGACCACAAGCGCCACGCCGTGCTCCGCCGCGGCATCGAGCGCGGCGTATCTGACAGTGTGGACCAGCTCCCAGAATCCGGGCGCGCCGAAGTCGAACAGGGTGCGTGCGAGGTCGATCGCCGCATGATTGTCGAACAGCCGCGCCGGCACAAGTTGCAGCAGCGCCTTTGCGACCGTCAATTTGCCGGCGGCCGGCGCGCCATGGAGGAACAGCAGTTTCATGTCGGATCATTATCGCGAATGGCGAACGAGGGCGAGATCACCCCCGCGCGAACATCTTCGCTTCGCTCTGCAGCACCGGTGCTACCGCATCGACCAGACGCGCGGCCGCGGCGTCCACGCTGAGGCCTGACGTGTCGACCACTGCGGAGGCCCGCGCATAGAGCGGCTCGCGGCTCAGCAGAATGGTGCGCAATTCCGCCATCGCCGAGCGATCGTCCGCCATCGGCCGCAGGTCGCCCTGGCTGCGCACCCGCGCCATGTGTTCTTCCGGCTTGGCCTTCAGCCAGATGGTGTAGAACGACTGCAGGATCAGGTCGAAGGTCAGCGGCTCCGAGACGATGCCGCCGCCGGTCGCCAGCACCATCAGTTCTTTCCTCGCCAGCAATTGGCCGAGGGCGGCCTGCTCCATGCGGCGAAAACCTTCCTGGCCGTAGAGCGCGATGATCTCGGCGACGGACAATCCGTTCTGCCGCTCGATCTCCTTGTTGAGCTCGACGAAGCTCCAGCCGATCTCCTTCGCCAGCGTCTTGCCGAGGGTGGATTTGCCGGCGCCGCGCAAGCCGATCAGGGCAATGCCGGAAAACGACATCCGGTGCGCCGGGACGCCCTGGCCCTGGCCCTGGCCGGACAGCGCCTCCTTGGCCTGGGCAATCTGGTTCGGCGTCGCCTTGCGCAGGAGGTCGCGGATCACCGGCCAGTCCGGTACCGGTTCGGTCGCGGGAATGAGATCTTCGAGATGCGCGCCCATCGCATTCGAGACCCGGCGCAGCAGCACGATCGAGACGTTGCCCTTGCCGCTTTCGAGCTGGGCGATATAGCGTTCGGAAATGCCGGAGACCTTGGCCAATACCTTGCGCGACATGCCGCGCAACGCGCGCATGGTGCGGACACGCTGGCCGAGCTGCTCGAGAAAGCCGGTTTCGGGGTCGATATTTTCGGTCATATCCCTTGTCATTGTCAGGGCTTCAGCGGCATGCACTTAGGAAACATAATGCCGACGAGGATTGACAGCAAGCGCATCTGGTGCACTTCTATGAATTATAATTCTTAAAATTGGGGAGGAGACGTCGTGACACGCTTTTGCTTTGGGAGCGCGGCATGAGCGGCAGTTCCTACAACGCGGTGAGCTGGCTGCTCGATCGCAACATCGACGAAGGCCGCGGGACAAAACTCGCGTTCACCGACACCGTCTCCGAGCTGACCTATCGCGGCTTGCAACAGCAAAGCTACCGCGTCGCCAATCTGCTGCGCCGGCTCGGCGTCCGCCGCGAGGAACGCGTGGCGATGATCATGCTCGACACCGTGGATTTCCCGGCGGTGTTTTTGGGCGCGATCCGCGCCGGCATCGTGCCGGTGCCGCTCAATACACTTCTGACCTCGGATCAATATGCCTATGTGCTGGCCGATTGCCGCGCCCGGGTGCTGTTCGTTTCCGAAGCGCTGCTGCCTGTGGTCAGGGACATGGTCGGGCGGATGCCGGATCTCGAACATGTCGTGGTCGCTGGCCAGGAGGCGCACGGCCACATGAAACTGGCCGGTGAACTCGCTGATGAAAACGATTCATTCGCGACCGCCGCCACCCATCCCGACGAGCCGGCGTTCTGGCTGTATTCGTCGGGTTCGACCGGCATGCCCAAGGGCGTGCGTCATCTGCATTCCAATCTGGCGGCGACCGCGGAGACCTACGCCCGGCAGGTGCTCGGCATCCGCGAGGACGATGTGTGCCTGTCGGCGGCAAAACTGTTCTTCGCCTATGGCCTCGGCAACGCCATGACCTTTCCGATGTCGGTCGGCGCCACCACCGTGCTCAATTCCGAGCGGCCGACGCCGGCCTCGATGTTCGCGCTGATGGACAGGTACAATCCCTCGATCTTCTACGGCGTGCCGACACTGTTCTCGGCGATGCTGAACGACGAGGCCATGAAGAACGCACGCGGCGGCACGCGGCTTCGGGTCTGCACCTCGGCGGGCGAGGCGCTGCCGGAATCGGTCGGCAATGCCTGGAAGTCGCGGTTCAACGTCGACATTCTCGACGGCGTCGGTTCGACCGAGTTGCTGCATATTTTCCTGTCGAACGCGCCCGGCGATATCAAATACGGCACGGCGGGCCGTCCGGTGCCGGGCTACCGAGTGCGGCTGGTGAATGACGCCGGCGACGATGTGCCCGACGGCGAGGTCGGCGAGCTCCTGGTCGATGCGCCCTCCGCCGGCGAGGGTTACTGGAACCAGCGCAGCAAGAGCCGCCAGACCTTTGCCGGCCACTGGACCCGCACCGGCGACAAATACATCCGCGATGCCGACGGGCGCTATACTTTCTGCGGCCGCAGCGACGACATGTTCAAGGTCTCCGGCATCTGGGTGTCGCCGTTCGAGGTCGAGAGCGCGCTGATCACGCATCCCGCGGTGCTGGAAGCCGCCGTGGTGCCGGAACCCGACCCGGAGGGCCTTCTGAAGCCGAAGGCCTTCGTCGTGCTGCGCTCAGGCGCCGGCTCCGACGGCCTGCACGAGGCGCTGAAGGAGCACGTCAAGCAGAAGATCGGCCCGTGGAAATATCCGCGCTGGATCGATGTGGTGGAGAGCCTGCCGAAGACCGCGACCGGGAAGATTCAAAGGTTTAAATTGCGTGGCACCAAATGACTCCCGTCATTCCGGGGCGCGCGCCTGCGCGAACCGCAGATGCGCAATTGCGCATCGGGGAATCTCGCGAAACAAGCTCCAGATTCCGGATCAGTTCGCTTCGCGAATTGTCCGGAATGACTGAGAAAGAAACGTCATGATCAACCTCTCCCCCTCCGGCTTCCTCAAGATCGGAACGTCCGAGCTCGAATACCGTATGATCGGGCCCGCGCCGGATCAGGCGCCGACCATTGTCATGCTGCATGAGGGACTCGGCTGTGTCGGGCTGTGGGGCGATTTTCCCGACAAGTTGCAGGCTGCCACCTCGGCCGGCGTGCTGGTCTATTCGCGCGCCGGCTATGGCGCTTCGACGCCAGCAGCGCTGCCGCGCCCTCTGGATTACATGCATATCGAGGCGCGCGAGGTGCTGCCGAAGTTGCTGGACGCCATCGGCTTTCGTCGCGGGCTTCTGCTCGGCCACTCCGATGGCGCCTCGATTGCGGCGATCTATGCCGGTTCGCATCAGGACCATCGCGTCCAGGGCATCGCGATGATCGCGCCGCACTTTATCGTGGAAGATATATCGGTGAGCTCGATCGTCGCGATCAAGCGCGCCTACGAGACCGATGGGCTCAAGGCAAGACTTTCGCGCTGGCACAAGGATGTCGACAACGCCTTCTACGGGTGGAACGACGCCTGGCTCAACCCGAAATTTCGTTGCTGGGATATTTCGGACTATCTCGGCTATATTCGCGTGCCGGTTGCGATCCTGCAGGGGGCCGACGATCAGTATGGGACAATCCGGCAGATCGAGATAGCAAGGGAAGAGTGCTATTGTCCGGTCGATGTGACGGAAATATCCGGGGCTGGACATTCGCCGCATCGCGAGGCACCCAAGACGACGCTCGATACCATCTCGGATTTTGCAAGACGCATTTTATATACGCATGAAGGCTCGCAGGGGCGCGCCGCTTAAAACATTGGTCAGGCGATGCCGCGATGAGCATCCCTTCGTCATCAGGCGCCAGCCTTCCGCTGCCACGTTGGGCCTATGTACCCGGCTCGGCCGCGGATGCCGACGCCGATTATGATACGCTGGCGCAGGTCATGGCGCTGGTGCCCTCCCGATTCCGCGACTTCGTCCCGGCGCGGCATCCGGCGCTGCGCTACGGGCTGGCGCTCAACGACCACGGCTTCTTCTGGGAGTCGCAGCAGGTGCTGGAAGCGGTGTGGGCGGCAGCGCCGCAGGGTGGCCGCGAGCGCATCCTGCTGCGCGCCTGCACCCAGATCGCGGGCGCCAATCTGAAACTCCGGATGATGAAATCTCACGCCGCGAGCCGGTTGCTCGGCGAAGCGCTTGGAGAACTCAAGACCCTCAGCCTGCGCAAGGCCGTGGCCGGTGGCGACGGGTTCGCAGATGGCTTCCCGACCGCGGCGCTTGCGGCGCTGCTGCAGGCCAAACTGGCGTTGCCGCAGCTCTCCAAGGCTGATTGGGTCAAGATCGGCGCGGTTGCCCGCACATGAAGCAAAATGCAGCTTTCTTCGCTTTAGGGTAGACCAATTCAAAAACATGCACTATTGTGCATATTGAGAGATCAATCAGGGTGGCCCCATGGCTGGCGAAGATCGCGTCCTTGCAGGCGGCGCGAAGTACATCGATTTCCAGACCGACCCGTCGCGCTACCGGCACTGGAAGCTGGCTGTCGAAGGCGAAGTCGCGACCCTGACGATGGATGTCGACGAGAACGGCGGCCTGTTCGAAGGCTACCAGCTCAAGCTGAATTCCTACGATCTCGGCGTCGATATCGAGCTTGCCGACGCGGTGCAGCGGCTGCGCTTCGAGCATCCCGGCGTGAAAGTCGTGCTGCTGCGCTCGGCCAAGAACCGGGTGTTCTGCGCCGGCGCCAATATCCGCATGCTGGCCGGCGCCACCCATGCCCACAAGGTCAATTTCTGCAAATTCACCAACGAGACCCGCAACGGCCTGGAGGATTCCAGCGAGAATTCCGGCCAGCGCTTCGTCACCGTCATCAACGGCACCGCGGCCGGCGGCGGCTACGAACTGGCGCTGGCCACCGATCACATCATCCTCGCCGACGATGGCGCGGCGGCCGTGGCGCTGCCGGAAGTGCCGCTGCTGGCGGTGCTGCCGGGCACCGGCGGGCTGACCCGCGTGGTCGACAAGCGCAAGGTGCGCCGCGATCACGCCGATTATTTCTGCACCATCGAGGAAGGCATCAAGGGCAAGCGCGCGGTGCAGTGGCGGCTGGTCGACGAGATCGTGCCGAACAGCAAGCTCGAGGCCAGGGTCGCCGAACGCGCCAGGGAATTCGCCGCGGCGTCAAAGCGCAACGGCAACGGCAAGGCCATCGCGCTGGCGCCGCTGTCACGCAGCTTCGACGACAGCGGCATCCGCTACGGTTTTGTCAGCGTCGACATCGACCGCGCGGCGCGTATCGCCACCATCTCGATTCAGGCGCCGGACGCGGCGCCACCCGCCGATATCGACGGCATGATCGGGCAGGGTGCTTCGTTCTGGCCGCTGCAGGTGGCGCGCGAGCTCGACGACGCCATCCTGCATCTGCGCATCAACGAACTCGAAACCGCAATGCTGGTGTTCAAGTCGCATGGCGACCGCGCCAATGTGCTGGCTTGTGACGCTTTCCTGGAGGCCAACAAGGCGCACTGGCTGGTCAACGAGATCAGGCAATACTGGAAGCGGGTGCTGAAGCGCATCGACGTCACCTCGCGCACGCTGGTGACGCTGGTCGAGCCCGGCTCCTGCTTCGTCGGCACGCTGGCCGAACTGGTGTTCGCGGCCGACCGCTCCTACATGCTGATCGGCTCGCGCCAGGGCGACAACCGCAGCCCCCCGACCATCGAACTTT
>NZ_JAUYAN010000051.1 GCF_030693485.1 Bradyrhizobium sp.
CACGCCATCGGCGAAATAGTCTTGCTCAGGATCGCCACCGATGTTGGCAAAGGGCAGCACCACGATCGAAAGACGAGCGGTCGGAGGCAGGCCCAGTTTCAGTCGGCTATCCTGCTGGTCCAAGCCAAAGTTGTCCCGAACCACGGCATAAGCCCGTACTGGACGGGCAATGTTCTTGAGGCTTTGCTCGCCCAAATCGGAAAACTTGAGTTTGACCTTTTCGCGAACTTGATCGTAGGCGGAACCCGAGATGCAAATGCCTCCGGGCTCGGCGATACCTTCAAGTCGTGCCGCGACGTTGACGCCGTCACCGAGAATGTCGTCGCCCTCGATTAGGATGTCGCCGAGGTTGATCCCGATCCGAAACAGCATGCGCAGGTCCTGTGGTACGCCGACGTTACGTTCATCCATGACTCCCTGTACAGCCACCGCGCATTCCACTGCATCGACGACCGAGGCAAACTCGAGCAACAAGCCATCACCCGTGGTCTTGACGATACGGCCGCCATGCTTGGCGATTAGTGCGTCGGAGACGACACGATGTTCGCGCAGGCTTCGGGCCGTGCCCACCTCATCGATCCCCATGAGGCGCGAATAGCCCGCAACGTCGGCGGCCAATATCGCCGCCAGCCTTCGTTCGACCCTTATTTGATCTTCCCCCACGCCGAATTTCCCCCGAGGTTAATCGTACGATAAATTGGGAAGGGGCGCCAACAACGTCGTTTACCGACCCATTTTGTGGAATCGCGTCTGCAGTTGGTACCTTCGGACCTGCCGCTATCACGATGGGGTAGCATTGCAATTTATTGCGGTGCGTGAGTCCCCTGTTGGGCACTTTTCGGATCTCGCGAGAGGTCCGACTTAAGTCAGGAAACTCACCAAAGCGGACGTCCACTGACCACTCCGAATCCGTGGTTTCACACCCTGTTTCCCAAAACAAAGGGCGCCCCCACCGGAGCGCCTTTCGCATTTCGTGAGCCGTCATTTCCGCGAGGCAGGTGCGCCCCGCGAAGAATCACTGCGAATAGTACATGTCGAATTCGACCGGATGCGGGGTCATCTCAAAACGCTCGACTTCGGTCATCTTCAGTTCGATGAAGCTGTCGATGAAGTCGTCGTCGAACACACCGCCGGCCTTGAGGAAGCCGCGGTTCTTGTCGAGATTTTCCAGCGCCTCGCGGAGCGAACCGCAGACCGTCGGAATCGACTTCAGTTCTTCCTTCGGCAGGTCGTAGAGGTCCTTGTCCATCGCCGGACCCGGATCGATCTTGTTCTTGATGCCGTCGAGGCCGGCCATCACCATCGCGGCGAAGGCGAGGTAGGGGTTGGCCATCGGATCGGGGAAACGCACCTCGACGCGCTTGGCCTTCGGATTGTTGGTGTAGGGGATGCGGCAGGAGGCCGAACGGTTGCGCGCGGAGTAGGCGAGCAGCACGGGGGCTTCATAGCCGGGGACCAGGCGCTTGTAGGAGTTGGTCGACGGGTTGGTGAAGGCGTTGATGGCCTTGGCGTGCTTGATGATGCCGCCGATGTAGTGCAGGCAGGTCTCCGAGAGATCGGCGTATTTGTTGCCGGCGAAGACAGGCTTGCCGTCCTTCCAGATCGACTGATGGACGTGCATGCCCGAGCCGTTGTCGCCATAGACCGGCTTCGGCATGAAGGTGGCGGTCTTGCCATAGATGTGCGCGACCTGGTGGATGCAATATTTGTAGATCTGCATCTGGTCGGCCATCAGCGTCAGCGTGTCGAACTTCATGCCGAGTTCGTGCTGGGCAGAGGCGACTTCGTGGTGATGCTTCTCGACCTTGACGCCCATCTTGGCCATCGCGCCGAGCATTTCCGAGCGCATGTCCTGCACCGAGTCCTGCGGTGGGACCGGGAAGTAGCCGCCCTTGGTGCGGATGCGGTGGCCGAGGTTGCCGCCCTCATATTCGGTGTCGGAGTTAGTGGGCAGTTCCGACGAATCCAGCTTGAAGCCGGTGTTGTAGGGGGTGGTCTGGTAGCGGACGTCGTCGAACACGAAGAATTCCGCTTCCGGTCCGACGAACACGGTGTCGCCGATGCCCATCGACTTGACCATCGCTTCGGCCTTCTTGGCGATGCCGCGCGGGTCGCGGTTGTAGGGCTCGCCGGTGCTCGGTTCCAGCACGTCGCAGGTGATGACCATGGTGGTTTCGGCGAAGAACGGATCGATCGTCGCGGTGACGGGATCGGGCATCAGGGTCATGTCGGATTCGTTGATCGCCTTCCAGCCGGCGATCGAGGAGCCGTCGAACATCGTGCCCTCGGCGAAGATTTCCTCGTCGATCATGCTGATGTCGAATGTCACATGCTGCCACTTGCCGCGCGGATCGGTGAAACGCAGGTCGACGTATTTGACGTCGTTGTCCTTGATCGATTTCAGGACGTCTTTGGCGGTCTTCATAATTACCCCTTTTGGCTGACAGGTCGACGAGATCTGGCCGCGGGCAGCGACCGTCGGTGATGCTCAATACAATTGGGCCAAGCCCAACACAATATCAGTGGCGCGATTCAGATGGCATCCAGCCCGGATTCGCCGGTTCTGATGCGGATGGCTTCCTCGATGTTGGAGACGAAGATCTTGCCGTCGCCGATCCGCCCGGTCTGGGCGGCGCGCCGGATCGCGTCGATCGCCTTCTCGACCAGGTCGTCGCCGATCACGATCTCGATTTTGACCTTGGGCAGGAAGTCCACGATGTACTCGGCGCCGCGATAGAGCTCGGCGTGGCCCTTTTGCCGCCCGAAGCCCTTGGCTTCGGTAACGGTGATGCCCTGCAGTCCGACTTCCTGAAGCGCTTCCTTCACCTCGTCGAGCTTGAATGGCTTGATGATGGCTTCGATTTTTTTCACTGAACGCCTCCCGGGCACTTCCATATTGCAGACTGCAGGTTTGTTTCACGAAGCGCGTGGCGCGCAATGGTCAATCGTCTGTTCCGGCCCCTCATGCGTCTCCGCAGCACTGGTTCATTGGCGGTCGGCACGACGATCAGAGCCGGCTTCCCCAAAAGCAGGGTCTATGCCAAGTTATGACGGTGCCTGATTTTGAAATGTTATCAGACTTTTAACAGGCATGGACCAGCGCCCGGAGCAGTATGCCCATGATACTGAAGCCTGTTAAATAGGCAAACAGGTCAATCGGTGTGCATTCGGTGCGGGTCAAGTGTGTGCGCGAGACTGGGATTGCCTCAGGATGAGGCGCGTGGATCGGGAATTCGGCATGGAAGTTCTCAACGCAGCCGAGATGGAGCGAGCCGATCGGCTGACCATTGCCGCGGGCACGCCCGGCTTCGCGCTGATGCTCAGCGCCGGTCAAGCGGTCGCCGAGGCCGCGATGGATCTGGTTGAGGAAGGGCCGATCGTGGTGGTCGCCGGCGCCGGCAATAATGGCGGCGACGGTTTTGTGGCGGCGGCCGAGCTTGCGGCGCGCGGCCGCGAGGTATCGGTCATCCTGTTGTGCGAGCGGGACAGTTTGCAGGGCGATGCCGCCTCGGCGGCGAGGGGATGGAAGTTTCCGGTGCTGCCGTTCAATCCGCAGGCGATTGGCAAGCCGGCGCTGATCATCGACGCGCTGTTCGGCGCCGGCCTCAACCGGCCGGTCGAGGGCGAACCCTATGCGATGATCGAGGCCATCAACGCCAACGGCGCGCCGGTTCTCAGCGTCGACCTGCCGAGCGGCATCAACGGCACCACCGCCCTGGTCATGGGCATCGCCGTCAACGCCACCGAGACGGTGACGTTCTTCCGGCGCAAGCCGGCGCATCTGTTGCTGCCGGGCCGGATGCATGCCGGCCGCCGGGTGCGCGTCGCCGATATCGGCATCGACCCCGCCGTGCTCGCCGAGATCAAGCCGCAGACCTTCGAGAACGTGCCGCAAGCCTGGCGCCCATCGTTTCCGGTGCCGCGGATCGACGGCCATAAATACGCCCGCGGCCATGCGGTGATGGTGTCGGGGGATATCGCCGCGACCGGTGCGGCGCGGCTGGCGGCGCGGGGCTGCCTGCGCGCCGGCGCCGGGCTGGTGACGCTGGCATCGCCCCGGGATGCCCTGGCCGTCAACGCAGCGGCACTGACGGCCGTGATGGTCCAGGCCATCGACAGCGTGGTCGAGTTCGCGGCGTTGCTGACCGACCGCCGCCTCAACGCCGTCGTGATCGGTCCGGGTGCCGGCGTGGGCGACCGTACCAGCGATTTCGTCCTCACCGCGCTGTCGGCGCAGCGCAGCCTCGTGCTCGACGCCGATGCGCTGACCAGCTTTGCGGCCGCGCCCGATCGCTTGTTTGAAGCCATTAACGCTTCGCATGGAGTTGAAGTGGTGCTGACGCCGCATGAAGGCGAATTTCCGCGGTTGTTCAGCGATATCAGCAACAAGCATCCCAATCGCTCGAAACTGGAACGGGTGCGGGCCGCCGCCGAACGCAGCGGCGCCGTGGTGCTGCTGAAGGGAGCGGATACCGTGGTGGCCTCGCCCGACGGGCGCGCCACCATTGCCTCCAACGCGCCGCCCTGGCTCGCCACCGCCGGCGCCGGCGATGTGCTGGCGGGAATGATCGGGGCAATGCTGGCGCAAGGCGTGCCGGCCTTCGAGGCCGCCTCGATCGGCGCCTGGATGCATGGCGAGGCCGCGCGCGAGGCAGGCCCGGGGCTGATCGCCGAAGACCTGCCGGAAGTGCTGCCGGCGGTGTTCCGCAGGCTCTATGACGAGTTCGGGATCGAGTATTGAGGGGGACGGTGGGCCGGGCGTTTACTGTACATGGGGTTGTTTTCGAGATTTTTGCAGAGGCCCCTGAAAAGGGGCGCTTCACACCAGATATTTTTTCACCGCAGCTTCGTCCCAATTCAGCCCAAGGCCGGGGCCGCGCGCGGTCAGGGCGCCGTCGACGATCCTGATCGGTTCGGCCAGAACGGCGCGGGCGAGGTCCAGAACCTCGAGCCAATGCGCCGTCGGCGTCACCGCCAGCATGTGGGCACTGGCTTCGGCAAACAGGTGGCTGGACATCGGGATTGAAGCCGCTTCGGCCTGTCCGGCGATACGCAGCCACCCTGTGACGCCGCCGCACTTCATCAGATCGGGCATGATGAAATCGGAAGCGCCGACCGCGATCGCTTCGGCAAAGCCGCGCGGAAACCACCAGTTCTCGCCGGCCTGGATCGGGGTCGGGGACATCTCCCGGACCCTGGCATGGCCGAACAGGTTTTCCTGCGCGACGGGTTCCTCGATCCAGTGCAGGTCGTAGGGAGCCAGACGTTCGATACGGCTGATGGCCTCCGCGGGATCGAGCGACTGGTTGAAGTCGATCATCAGCGCGATGTCGGGGCCGATCAGCTTGCGAACGCCTTTGACCACCCGCTCGTCATTGGCGGCGTCGCCGTCGCCGCCCTTGATCTTGATGCCGGCAAAACCTTGATCGAGCGAACGCTTGAGGTCCCCAGCGTCGGCCTTGGGATCGACCACGCCGTAACTGTCATAGGCCCGGATCGGCCGCGGCGAGCCGCCGAGCAGCGTGGCCAGCGGCTGGCCCGCCGCCTGGCCCAGCGCGTCCCAGAACGCCATGTCGAGGCCGGACACCGCCATGCCGACCAGGCCCTGCCAGCCGAGCAGGCGGAACCTGGCGTCCATCGCCGCCATCAGGTCGAACGGCGCGATCGCCTTGCCGGCGAGGTCGCGGCCGATCTCCTCGATCATCAGCACCAGCGGTTTCAACGTCAGCGGGGCGTAGGCGAAGATGTAGGAGTGCCCGGTAACGCCCTGATCGGTCACCACATCGATCAGCACCAGCGGCGCTGCCTCGATCACGCCGAAGGCGTTTTTGACCGGCCGGCTGATCGGCGCGACGACGGCGCGGGCCCTGACGCTGCGAATGGTGAGACTGGTTTGGCTCATGCTGGTTTCCTCACTCGACACTGTACCATCGCACAAGGCGGGGCGCCGCCCAATCGGTTGCGACGGATTCGATCAGCCAGCGGCCGGCGAATTCGGCGGCAAAGGCGATCCGCTGGGTCTGCCCGGGATCGATCGCCAGCGTATCCAGCCAGAACGGCTTCCAGCCGTCGTCGAGCCGGTCGAGCAGGCGGAAGTGATGGCCATGGAGATGGAATACGGTCGGGATGGCGGCGCGGTTGGTCAGCGCCAGCACCACGATGCGGCCGGCCTTGGCGCGGAACGCAGGCGCGGCGGAGATCGCAAAATTTGCCGGGGTCACCCAATCGGCTGGCGGTCCGCCGAGCGAAAGATCGACCCGCAACGCGCTCTTGAGATCGAGCCGGGCTGGCAGGCCATTGGAGGGCAGCGGGAGGGCGGCAGGGAGCGGCCCGGCCCGGAGCGCAGGCTCCGCCGACGTGACCAGCCGGGCGATCGGGCGGGCGTCCTTGCCGTCATGCAGCAGGATCGATGAATTCGTGCCCGGCGCCGCCGTCGCATCGACAAAGGCATCGATCCGGGTTCCCGGCGCCAGCACCAGCGCACCGCCGCGGGCCAGGAACGGCTCGGCCGGCTGGCCGTCGAGCGCCATCACCCGGACATCGTGGTTCTCGATTTTGACAGCAATGGTCGTGCGTTGGCAGCCATTGATGAAGCGAAGCCGCAGCCGCTGGTGGACGCGGGCGGGGATGTCGAGCACGGCCAGCCCGTTGATGGTGTAGGCAGGCACCGTGTCCCCGGGATCGAGTCCGGGCGCGATCGCGGACCCGTCCGGGCGCAGCCGCCAGTCCTCGATCAGCAATACCTCGTCGCGATCGACCGCCACCGGCTCGCTCTCGCTGACGATCAGCGGCAAGGCGCGCGATGGCCGGGCCTGACCGTCGCCGAGCAGGCGAAGGTCACACAGGAATGTTCCGGCGTGACGCAAGGGAATCACTAGCGTTTCCCTGGCGGCGGATGCCAGCGGCGCCCGCGTGGCCAGCGGTTCGGCGGCGGGGACCCCATCAAGCCCGCGCCAGCTGGCGACGGCCGGAACCGGAAGCCCGTTTGCGAGCGTGACCTCCAGCGTTTCGCCGCGCTTGAACCTGAAAGCGGCTCCCTCCAGCGTCCAGATCGGCGTCGCCGGCGCGCCCGGACGCAAGGCGATGACGCTCGCTTTGGCCTGCAGCGCCAGCGTCGGTCGCGCCTGGGCCGCCGCGATCGAAGGCAAGGCCGGGGCAAGGGCGGTCGCCCCCAGGCCGGCCAGGAGGTCACGTCGGTCCAGCCGGAAAATGCGATCTGCCATGGCGCCGATCCGGACCATTTTTGGCTTGAGAAGTCCAGCCGCCGCAGCTACGTCCTGAAGGCTCGAAAACGGCCATTTTTTTGCTGCGAACCGGTGCGCCCATGTTATAAGCCCGCCGCCCGCGCATCGCGGCCGAACGAGATGCTAACAGCGGGCGTGGCGGAATTGGTAGACGCGCTGGATTTAGGTTCCAGTGACGAAAGTTGTGGGGGTTCGAGTCCCTCCGCCCGCACCAAGCGCTGACAGCGTTTGCACAGGATTGCTGGAGGACCTGTCTCCGAAGGGGTGCATTCCCCTGACGAGATGGGGCCGCCGAACCACCGGCGCAGGTTTTGAAGCCTTGCGCGACCAGATTGACAATGTCCGTGCCGCGGAGGCCGGACCAAGCGGGAAGAAGATTGACGCCATGCAGGTCACAGAAACCCTCGCCGAGGGCTTGAAGCACGAATTCCAGATCAGCGTTCCCGCATCGGATCTCGATGCCAAGGCGGACGTCAAGCTGGTGGAGCTCAAGGACAAGGTCAAACTCAACGGCTTTCGTCCGGGCAAGGTGCCGGTGAGTCATCTCAAGAAGGTCTATGGCCGCTCCGTGATGGCCGAGACCATCGACCAGACCATCCGCGAGACCAACACGCAGATCTTTACCGATCGCGGGTTCCGTCTTGCCACCGAACCCAAGATCACGATGCCCACCGAGGCCAAGGAGGTCGAGGACATCCTGTCGGGCAAATCCGATCTCACCTACACCGTCTCGATCGAGGTGGTGCCCGCGATCGCGCTGGCCGATTTCAAGAGCTTTTCGGTCGAGAAGCCGGTCGTTGAAGTCACCGACGCCGATGTCGATGAAGCCATCAAGCGCATTGCCGACCAGAACCGGCCCTACGCCGCCAAGGCCGAGGGCGCCACCGCCGAGACCGGCGATCGGGCCACGATCTCCTTCAAGGGCAGCATCGACGGCGTGCCGTTCGAGGGCGGCACCGGCGAGGGCATCCAGGTCGTGATCGGCGCCGGGCAGTTCATTCCCGGCTTCGAGGAGCAGTTGATCGGCATCGCCACCGGCGAAACCCGCACCCTGAAGGTCTCATTTCCGAAGAACTACGCCAGCGAGAAGCTGGCCGGCCAGGCCGCCGAGTTCGAGACCACCGCGACCGCGATCGAATCGCCGCAGGACAGCGTCGTCGATGACGAGTTCGCCAAGACGCTCGGTCTCGAATCCCTCGACAAGCTGAAGGAAGCCGCGCGCGAGCGGCTGGTGGCCGAATTCGCCGGCGCAACCCGTCAGAAGGTCAAGCGCATGCTGCTGGACCGGCTCGACGAAGCCCACCGCTTCGAGGCGCCGCCGTCGCTGGTCGAGGAAGAGTTCAACTTGATGTGGAACTCGATCAAGGCCGAGATGGAGTCCGGCGGCAAGACCTTCGCCGACGAAGACACCACCGAAGAGGCCGCCAGGGAAGAATACCAGAAGATCGCCGACCGAAGGGTCCGGCTCGGCCTGGTGCTGTCCGAGATCGGCGAGAAGAACAAGATCACGGTCACCGACGACGAAGTCAGCCGCGCGGTGATCGAGCGCGCGCGCCAGATGCCCGGCCGCGAGAAGGAAGTCTGGGACTACTATCGCAGCAATACCAACGCGCTCGCCCAGCTTCGTGCACCGATCTACGAGGACAAGGTGGTCGATTTCATCCTCGAATTGGCCAACGTGACCGAGAAAAAGGTCACCCGCGAGGACCTTTACAAGGACGACGACGCGGAAAAGAGCGCGGCCTGACCTGAGACATCCGTCAGTCCGGCGTTAAGGTTGAGGCGCGAAACCGGCATGGCGACGGCATCCGTCGCTATGCCCGGTCGCGCGAATCAGCTTCAACTGCACCCAATTCCGCTCGCTTCTGACCCGGTCTTGTTACCGGGGATTTGGCCCATATCTGAGCCAAGTCGTGTCTGAGATGTCCTTTAATAAGTCCTGCATCACGGGACGTTCGTCCACATCAGGCAATGTTTCACTGCCGTCTTGCTGATGGATGTCCGCCTCCAAAACCTTGGGTGATTAATGCGCGATCCGGTCGAAACCTACATGCAACTCGTGCCGATGGTGGTCGAACAGACCAACCGTGGCGAACGCGCCTACGACATCTTTTCGCGCCTGCTGAAAGAACGCATCATTTTCCTGACCGGACCGGTCGAGGACGGCATGTCGACGCTGGTGGTCGCGCAGCTGCTGTTCCTCGAGGCCGAGAATCCGAAGAAGGAAATCTCGATGTACATCAACTCGCCCGGCGGCGTGGTGACCTCGGGCCTGGCGATCTACGACACCATGCAGTTCATCCGCCCGCCGGTTTCGACGCTTTGCACCGGTCAGGCGGCGTCGATGGGTTCGCTGCTGCTGGCCGCCGGCCACAAGGACATGCGCTTCTCGCTGCCGAATTCGCGCATCATGGTGCACCAGCCCTCCGGCGGCTTCCAGGGCCAGGCCACCGACATCATGCTGCACGCCCAGGAAATCCTGAACCTGAAGAAGCGGCTCAACGAAATCTACGTCAAGCACACCGGACAGACCTTCAAGGCGATCGAGGATGCGCTGGAACGCGACAAGTTCCTTACCGCCGAGATGGCCCGCGACTTCGGCATTGTCGACAAGGTGATCGACAAGCGCCAGGAAGAGGTAGCGGCCAAGACTCCCTGAGAAGACTCCCTGAGAAGATTCCGTGGAAGGCTCGTAGTTGTCCGGAGCCGCGCGTTGTTTCCAGCTCATACCGGTCGCCAGCGGCCAAATTCGGCCGCTGGCGGGACATTTGTGCCCCTAATGGGCTGCAGGTTCCGCTTTCGTGCCGGTTTGGCGGCGTGGCAATCGCGCAACGCCCGGATGATTTCGACAGGCCCGCCTCGCGTGAAAGCCGCAAATCACGGTATTGTAACGGGGATCGACCGGCCCGGCGATTAGCGAATTCTTGATAGTCGGGTGCGACCATGGTTGGCTAGCTGGGATAGGTTAAGGTTTGCAGGGGATTCGAGTTGGCCGCGATTCGTGCGGTATCTGAAGCTAGGGTCTTTTTTGGTACGGATTTTGCTCTATCTAGAACTTGCGCCGGCTAAGTGCCGGAATGGGGCGATCGAGCGGACGAGATCGAACGGCGGACGGAGATAAGAATGAGTAAGGTCGGCACGAGCGACTCCAAGAACACGCTGTATTGCTCGTTCTGTGGCAAGAGCCAGCATGAAGTTCGCAAACTGATCGCGGGTCCCACCGTATTCATCTGCGACGAATGCGTTGAGCTGTGCATGGACATCATCCGGGAGGAAAACAAATCCTCGCTGGTGAAGTCGCGCGACGGCATCCCGACCCCGAAGGAAATCTGCAAGGTCCTCGACGATTACGTGATCGGCCAGAGCCACGCCAAGAAGGTGCTCTCGGTCGCCGTCCACAATCACTACAAGCGGCTCAATCACCAGACCAAGCACAACGACGTCGAACTCGCGAAGTCGAACATCCTGCTGATCGGTCCGACCGGCTCGGGCAAGACGCTGCTGGCGCAGACGCTGGCGCGGATTCTCGACGTGCCGTTCACGATGGCGGATGCGACCACGCTGACCGAAGCCGGCTATGTCGGCGAGGACGTCGAGAACATCATCCTGAAGCTGCTGCAGTCGGCCGACTACAATGTCGAGCGCGCGCAGCGCGGCATCGTCTATATCGACGAAATCGACAAGATCAGCCGCAAGTCCGACAACCCCTCGATCACCCGTGACGTCTCGGGCGAGGGCGTGCAGCAGGCGCTGCTGAAGATCATGGAAGGCACGGTCGCTTCCGTGCCGCCGCAGGGCGGCCGCAAGCATCCGCAGCAGGAGTTCCTGCAGGTCGACACCACCAACATCCTGTTCATCTGCGGCGGCGCCTTCTCCGGGCTGGAGAAGATCATCTCCGCCCGCGGACGCTCGACCTCGATCGGCTTCGCGGCCCAGGTGCTGGCGCCGGAAGACCGCCGCACCGGCGAGATCTTCCGTCACGTCGAGCCCGAGGATCTCCTGAAGTACGGCCTGATTCCGGAATTCGTCGGCCGCCTGCCGGTGGTCGCGACGCTGGAGGATCTCGACGAGGCTTCGCTGAAGAAGATCCTGACCGATCCGAAGAACGCGCTGGTGAAGCAGTATCAGCGGCTGTTCGAAATGGAGAATATCGAGCTCACCTTCGCCGACGAGGCGCTTGGCGCGGTCGCCCGCAAGGCGATCGAACGCAAGACCGGCGCGCGCGGCCTGCGCTCGATTCTCGAAAGCATCCTGCTGGAGACCATGTTCGATCTCCCGGGTCTGGAAGGCGTCGAAGAGGTCGTGATCTCGCGCGAAGTCGTCGAGGGAACCGCTCGCCCGCTTTACATCTATGCCGATCGTTCCGATCGCGCCGTCGAGAGCAGCGCCAGCGCCTGAGTGCGCGTCCGCTTGCTGTCGGATCAAGGTTTCGTAAGCGTCGGCCGCCGTATCCGGCGGCCGCTGTTGCGTAGGCTTTTATCCGCGTTGGCCCCGATTGGCGGGCTCTTTCCAGCGACTTGACACCCCCATGGCCGATAGCCACCTAATGCTCTCGGCGATGAGAACCTGACCGTAGGATTCGCCGATCACGATCCGGAAGACGAGGGCCGCGACGCGGTCATCCGAGCCGGAATTTACAGGCACCTTGTGGTGGTTGCGCAAGATCGCGGACTGCGTGCAAGGGGGCACAACAAAAGGAACAGGCCATGACGCCCCCCAAACCCCGGCCATCTATCGTTCACGGCGAAAGCCACTCCTATCCGGTGCTGCCGCTGCGCGACATCGTGGTGTTCCCGCACATGATCGTGCCGCTGTTCGTCGGCCGCGAGAAATCGATCCGGGCGCTCGAAGAAGTCATGAAGAATGACGCGCTGATCATGCTCGCGACCCAGAAGAACGCGTCGGACGACGATCCGAACCCGGATTCGATCTATGAAACCGGCACGCTCGCCAGCGTGTTGCAGCTGCTCAAATTGCCCGACGGCACCGTCAAGGTGCTGGTCGAGGGGCTTGAGCGCGCCAAGGTCCAGAAATATTCCGACCGAGCCGAGTACTACGAAGCGACCGCAATGGCGCTCGCCGACACCGACGCCACGTCCGTCGAGGCGGAAGCCCTGGCGCGCTCGGTCGTGTCCGATTTCGAGAGCTATGTGAAGCTCAACAAGAAGATCTCCGCCGAAGTCGTCGGCGTGGTGCAGGCCATCACCGATTTCGCCAAGCTCGGCGACACCGTGGCCTCGCATCTCGCCGTCAAGATCGCCGATCGCCAGGGCATCCTGGAGACGTTGTCCGTCACCGCGCGCCTGGAAAAGGTGCTCGGCCTGATGGAGAGCGAGATCTCGGTGCTGCAGGTCGAGAAGCGCATCCGCTCGCGCGTCAAGCGCCAGATGGAGAAGACCCAGCGCGAATATTATCTCAACGAGCAGATGAAGGCGATCCAGAAGGAGCTCGGCGACGACGAAGGCCGCGACGAGCTGGCCGATCTGGAAGAGAAGATTGCCAAGACCAAGCTGTCCAAGGAAGCCCGCGAGAAGGCGCAGCACGAGCTGAAGAAGCTGCGCCAGATGTCGCCGATGTCCGCGGAAGCCACCGTCGTGCGCAACTATCTCGACTGGCTGCTGTCGATCCCGTGGAACAAGAAGTCCAAGGTCAAGAAGGATCTGGTCGCCGCACAGGCCGTGCTCGACAACGACCATTACGGGCTGGAGAAGGTCAAGGACCGCATCGTCGAGTATCTCGCGGTGCAGTCCCGCGCCAACAAGCTGACCGGACCGATCCTGTGCCTGGTCGGGCCTCCCGGCGTCGGCAAGACCTCGCTCGGCAAGTCCATCGCCAAGGCGACGGGACGCGAATTCGTGCGCGTTTCGCTCGGCGGCGTGCGCGATGAAGCGGAGATCCGCGGTCACCGCCGCACCTATATCGGCTCGATGCCCGGCAAGATCATCCAGTCGATGCGCAAGGCCAAGACCTCGAACCCGCTGTTCCTGCTGGACGAGATCGACAAGATGGGCGCCGATTTCCGCGGCGATCCGTCGTCGGCTTTGCTCGAGGTGCTGGACCCCGAACAGAACGGCACCTTTGCCGATCACTATCTTGAGGTCGACTACGATCTCTCCAACGTGATGTTCATCACGACCGCGAATACGCTGAATATTCCGGGCCCGCTGATGGACCGCATGGAGATCATCCGGATCGCCGGCTACACCGAGAACGAGAAGGTCGAGATCGCCCGCAAGCATCTGATCCCGAACGCGATCTCAAAGCACGGGCTGGATTCCAAGGAATGGTCGATCGACGACGACGCCTTGCTCTTGATGATCCGCCGCTACACCCGCGAAGCGGGCGTGCGCAACCTCGAACGTGAGCTTTCGACACTGGCCCGCAAGGCGGTGAAGGAACTCATGATGTCGAAGAAGAAGACGGTGAAGGTCACCGAGAAATCCCTCGAGGAGTTTCTCGGCGTGCCGAAGTACCGCTACGGCGAGATCGAGAGCGAGCCTCAGGTCGGTATCGTCACGGGCCTCGCCTGGACCGATGTCGGCGGCGAACTGCTCACGATCGAAGGCGTCATGATGCCCGGCAAGGGCAAGATGACGGTGACGGGCAATCTGCGCGACGTGATGAAGGAGTCGATTTCGGCGGCGGCATCCTATGTCCGCTCGCGCGCCGTCGGCTTCGGCATCGAGCCGCCGCTGTTCGACCGCCGCGACATCCACGTCCACGTGCCGGAGGGGGCGACCCCGAAGGACGGACCGTCGGCCGGCGTTGCGATGGCGACTGCGATCGTCTCCATCATGACCGGCATCCCGGTCCGGCACGATGTCGCCATGACCGGTGAGATCACGCTGCGAGGCCGCGTGCTGCCGATCGGCGGCCTGAAGGAGAAGCTCTTGGCGGCGGCCCGCGGC
>NZ_JAUYAN010000057.1 GCF_030693485.1 Bradyrhizobium sp.
AGCGCCCGCGCCCGTACAGAATGACTTGTTAGGGCAGTCACCAGGGCACCAACGCCAATAAGTCAGAAGGACCAATAAATTCAATCAATTAATTGGCTGCTGTGGCGGAGAGGGAGGGACTCTCCCCTGAAGGGAGCATGAAACCCTTCTGTACAAGTTGATCCTTCTATTTCAGGGGTTCTTGAACGGCCGGTGCTACACCGAGGTGCTACACCATGCCCACAATCAAGATGCCCAGCCCGAAAAAGCGTCCGACCTCCGAATTCTACTGGATCCGGAAGAAAGTACCCGTGGGGCTGCGCGCCCTGGTCGGCAAGACCGAGGTATGGGCGAGCCTAAAGACCAAAGACGAGCGCAAGGCCCGGATCAAGATCGGCGCCGTCAACGCCGAGATCGAGGCCGAATGGGCCCGCCTCCGGGCCGGCGGGCTGCCGGCTCCAGGCGCCGACCGGGAACTGGAACCCGCTCCCTTCAAGCTCACCCACCAGGACCTGCACGCGCTGCGCGGCGCCGCCCACGTCGAGATCCGTGACGCCTGGATCAAGGAGCCACCGACCGGGTTCCGCAAACTGAGGCTGTCCTCCCGTGACGAGGAGTCCCTGCAGGAGGACGCCGAGGAATGGCTGGAGAAGGGCGGTTACGAGGTCTCGACGGAGAATGTCGAGCGGCTCAAACCCCTCCTGCTCAGGGCCCGGAACGAAGCCACCAAGGATGTCGAGCGCGCCCTCGCGGGCGACTATCGGCCGAGTCCGGAAGTCGAGGGGGCGCCGCAGCGCACGACGCCGGCGCTCGACTTCATCACGAAGTTCGAGGAGTACGCGGTCAAGGGCGGCCTCAAGGGCGGCAAGTTCGGGCCCACAGCGAAGCGCTGGCGGCCGAAAATCCGGGCGTTCTGCGATTTCATCGGCCATCGGGACCTGAAGCGCATGAGCACCGCGGATGGGTACAGGTGGGCCGATCATCTGAGGGACAAATTTGCGCACGAGTCGATCAAGAATGTGTGGCTCGCCGCCCTGTCCGCGACAGCCGGCTTCATGGTGGAGCGGCGCGAGCTGGATCAGAACCCCTTCCTGCGGCTGAAGGTCCGCGAAGACAAGTCGGAGGACGATCCGACCAAAGCCAAAAAAGAACCACCCCGAAAGGGCTTCACGTTAGAGGAGGCGCAGCTCATCCTGACCGCCACGTTGGCCACCCCGAGCGACTTGATTTCGGTGGAGATGAGGGCGGCGAGGCGCTGGCTGCCGTGGCTGTGCGCCTATAGCGGCGCACGCGTCAACGAACTCACAAGCCTGCATCCCGACGACATTTCTCCGCTCACGAAGAAGATCCCGTACATGACGATCAAGCCCTCCCTGGAAAAGACGGGGCAATGGCGGGTCGTGCCCATCCACTCGCACGTGATCGAGCAGGGCTTCATGGGTTACGTCCAGGAGCGGCGGGACCTGAACAAGCCGCTCTTCTACGATCCCGATCGCAGCCGGGGCGGCAAGCCGGGCAATCCGCAGTTCAAGAAGGTCGCCGAGCGGATCGCCGAATGGGTGCACGGCCTCGACATCATTCCGGATGGTGTGAAGCCGAACCACGCTTGGCGCCATCTCTTCAAGAGCGTGGCCCGCGACGTTGGAATGGACCGCGAGGTGGAAGGCTTCATCACGGGTCACCGCCCCAAGGATTCGAACGCGGGCAACGACTACGGCGACCGATGGATCAAGACGAAGTCCGCGGAAATCGAGAAGTATCCGCGTTACGAGATTGCCGCCCTCAAGGCCGATCCCGCTCCGCACAGGCGCGTTCGCCGGACGTCCGCCCAGCTCGCCACGGCCGCCGAGGCAAAAACGGCTCGGAATGGAGCGCGCACGAAAGGAACCGGCGATACGCTCGCTGGCAAGTAAACCGCGGCAAGATCTCGGACGTCAGATTGATTGAATGGCGCACGCAAGGAACGGAACCACAGTGAAACAATCCATGTCGCAGGCCGGTGATGGAATGAATTCCTTGAGGAATTTTACGCCCGACGATGAACGATTAATCCGGCTGGAGCCGGAGAATCGGTGCGTGAGCGAACGCGTGAAGCTGCAGATCCCCTACACTCAACAATTTGTCCGCAGACGCTGTCGGAACAGCGAGCCCGTCCGGTTTTGGGAGAAGATGGAGGTTTTTCTCGACACGGTCGAGGCAGATGCCGCTCCGATCGCTTACAAGGTGTCGGAGACCGATGCCCTGGCCGAACGGCGCGAACACGGCAGCCTGTATGCCATCAGAAGCTTTCGAGGTGCACTGTGGTGGCCGCTGGTCGGGCCGCGCGGCTTCGTGCAACCCGATGATCTTCGCGGCCTCCTCGCCGAAGGTGACGAGGGCGCTCTGCTCGCGATCGATTCGTCGATCGAAACGCCGCTCAATGTCTCGGAACTAGCCCACGACGCGTACTTCGAACAGAACCCATACAGGACAATGGACATCTCAGACAGAGACGACCGGGTTGGGCTGGCACATCGCGGCGCCAGACAGGTGATGTTCTGCGATGGCAAGGTCTACGTCGTCGCCGGCGAGCCCATCTATTACTTGGCCCATACGCCGACCAAAGGCTCGTTCGCAGTTACCGTTGGCGCCGCCTCGCTTTCCCGGCGCGGAACGACGGCGGCTGGAATACCCGGTCCGACCGCATGGACCAGGATCGAGTCGGCGCGGCGCGGAACTGCGTACGCCATCGGGGAAATCGAAGACGAAATCAGGCTGCAGCTCGATCGCGGCAACTCGATCTTCGGCGCGCCCAAAATCGAAATTCTATGCGATTGCCAATTGCCCGATACTGCGGCGCTGCTATGCGCGCGCGTGCTGGCGGAATTCGTCTGGGGGGAAGCTGGACGGGAGGGCTATTGGACGGATTCGCTGCGCCGCAGCGTACCGACTCTGGCCGCCTCGCGCGATGCCGATGCCGCAAGCAATGATCTTCCCTGCCTAGAAGTGCTGGTTCAACTCACGTCGTGCAAGGATCAAGCCGTGAGAAACGAGTTCTTCAACGAGATTCGCGACGCGCGCGACGTGCTGCGACGGCTGAGATCCTTCGGCCACGGTTCGCTTGAAGAGGACGACGAGGCGGCGCTGTCGGATTGGGCAGCTCAGTTGCCCGGCAATATCCGGAAGGGTCCTGCAGGGCCTTGCGAATAACCGTCATTTTTGCGGGCGTGCTACTACGAGCAACACTTGACGCATCGAATTGCGAGACTTCTCGATCGGCGAACGAACGGATAACGACATGACCACTTATACGCTGTATCGGACTATCAATGATGACACCAACAACATCATCGCCCGCGGCCTGAGCGCCGTCGACGCGATGTACTTCATCGTCGAGCACGACCCGAAAAGGTATTTTCATTTTATTGTAGAAAACTACGAAACAATTCGTCGATTCGATTTCCGCCTTTCTCGCGAGGATGGGCCTCACGGGGAGATCCTGTTTCCGGCGACTGTGCCGTGCACGGACGACTTCGAAGCGGACAAGGGCGCTGCACTCGAAGTACTTGCCGTGCAGTTCCTCCGAGTCGCCCACAATTATTGGGATGGCCGTTGTGATACTGACGAAGTGATCGATGAGAACTTGAGGTACAAGGCCGACCGCGAGGACGCGCACCGAATGGAGCGTGAAATCGCGGTGAAATTCGTGGATGCGTTGGCGCTGGACGGATATACGATGGCGCGCGACATGCTCTGCAACGATTTTCCGCTCGCACACCCTAACGAACGAGCGGAATTCATCGAGCATGCCCTCGAGGCTATGATCGGTGGCGTCACTGTCTACAGACCGGGCGCAGCCCACCGGTTCGAATTCCATTTAGGTGGGGACAGCTGGGACCTGATTAGGAGCAGTAGCGGGCGTCTAGAAACGTTGACCGCGGCGATCATCGAACCCTATAGAGCTAAAGGGCACCCTGCCAAGACGAGCGGCACCGAAATATTCGATCTGAAAAGTCGCTGACGATTGTATCGTGCGCACTGGCCGAGCTAACGGCCTGCATAATCGTTCCGACGCAGCTTCCGGCCGCCGTTGCATGACACTATGTCTTGAGCAGCATGCGAGGCGGCGCTGTTGATCCCGCAAAAACCGAAGCTACGTCCCCGGCCCGCGCCCCGCTTCGGAGCTGATTGAGATCATGCGTCAAAACGGCTGAAGCACCGCAATCAAGATATCCGACAGTATCTCATTGACGCGCCTTGCGCAGCCGCACGCCTTCTCCCGTCTTCTCGTTCGCGAAGACGAACTCGACATCCAGGTCGTCCTCCATCTTGCGTCTCAATTCGACGAGCATCCTCCGGCGCCGTGGGTCCATCGGTCCCGGCTTCATGATCTCGATCAGCGCGATCGTCTTCCTCGATATTCCGACCTTCCCGGCGAGCTTCTCCTGATCGAAGCCGAGAAGCGCGCGCGCCGCCCTGCTCAGAGTCGGTGTCAGCAGATCGGCGTCGCTGTCATCCAAAGCCCGGTCCTTCATCGTTCGTTAAGCATACCGACATGTCTCGGTAATTTTATGCTACCAATCTCGTCGGCCATGGACTATATGATAAATCACATAATTGGTGAGGCAAATGAATTACGTGATCTACATGGCGAGCCATCGCTGGAGGACCAATGCGGCCCGCGTGGCGGAGCTGCAGGGTGCCGCCGGACGCTGTCGGGTTTGCTTCGGCCAATGCCCGCTTGAGGCCCACCACGCGACCTACGCGCGTCTCGGATGCGAAGCCGTCGGTGATCTCCTTGCGGTCTGCCGCCCGTGCCACGTCGAGATCACGACGTTCCTGCGCCGGCGCCGCTACCAGGACAAGAAACCGATCCGCACCGACGTGCCCCATGTCCGGGACACGCGTCGTCCGTTGTTCGACCCCACCCGCTAAGGAGATCAAGGAATGAAGCCCGAAGCCATCCGCCTGCGGCTCACCGGAGCCAAGCGGCTGATCATGCACAATGGACAGCTCGCCGATCCTCTCAACCCGATCACGAAGGAATTGGCTCGCCTGACCTCCAAGCGCGCCAAGACGGAGTCCGATCACCTGGAGATCAGCCGCGTCGAATGGAACGGCGGTCTCTGGCTGGACGGCGGCAAACCTTGCATTCCGGCGGAGGCGCTCATGGCGACCTTTGTGGAGGCCGCCAGGACCCGCCGCCGGGCCCCGCAGGCGGAGGCCGGCCTGATCGTCGAGCGTCACGCGCCGCTGCGCTATGTCGGTCCGACCGGCATGGACGAGCTCTGGGAAGATACTTCGTTCAGGATCCGCGTCGGCGTCAACGTGCGCGGTGCCCGCACCATGCGGACCCGCCCGGTCTTCGAGGATTGGAGCGTCGAGTTCACCGCCCTCTATCTGCCGACCCTCTTGGATCGCGGCGAGGTCCGCGAGCTCTACGAGATCGCCGGTTTCATGAAGGGCATGGGCGACTGGCGCCCGCAGAACGGCACCTTCCAGGTCGAGGTCATCGACTGACGAGATCCCACGGGTGGGGCGTGGCCCGGCGAGGCAGCGGCACGGTCCGGCGTGGTGAGGCGAGGCGGAGGGCTCCGAAAGGAGCCCTCCCGATCCGCCCGAAAGATGGAATGACCGCAGCCGCGGCGTTCCGAAGATGCAGCACAGGAGAGTACAATGAGTACTAAGCGCAAGTTCGTCGACAACACGGCCATTCCCGTCAACACGCTGTTGGAGGAGCAGTCCTCCAGAGCACTGCGGTCGTGGCGGAGCACGCGCGCGGACAACTTCCATGCTCCCGCCCTGAACCTGATGCGCGCCGCCGTCGCCAACGTCGCGATGCTCGGCGAACCCCGCTGGCGCGACGCGGCGGCGGGCGACCCCGCCGCCGCCGTCGCCATCGCGCTCGCCATGGGCCCGGAGAATTCCCAGGCGTTGAAGTTCGACATGTGCATGACGGCGCTCGTGGTCTGCGCCTGCACCGGCGACGCGGCCTCGTGCCTGGTGATCGCCTGGATGCTGAAGCGCATGCCGAACTCCAAGCGGCGCGAAAAGCGGCTCGCCGCCTCGTGGAGCGTCCGCGCCATGCGGCCGCTCCTCGCGCGGGTCGGGGACGGGAGCCTGACGTGAAGCTTCGGATCATGAGCGACCTGCATCTCGACCATCCCAGAAGCGACGGCCCGCCGCCGCTTGCAGCCGGCGCCGACATGGCCATCGTAGCGGGCGACACGCGCCATAGCTTGGTCAAGGGCATCGAACACCTGCGTCGCGCCTACCCGGCACCGACGGAGGTGGTCATGGACGCGGGTAATCACGAACTCTGGTCGAGGGAGCTGTCCTTCGAGAAGCATTTTGCGGAAGGCCGTCGCGCGGGCGATCTGCATGACGTCCATCTGTTGGAGAACAACGTCGGAATCGTAGACAACTTGCGCCTGCCCGGGTGCACGTTGTGGATGGATTACGAACTTTTCGGCTCGTCCTTGCGGGGGGCCGCCATGCGCGTGGCGGCCGAGACCATGGTCGATCACCGCCGCATCCAGGTGAAACCCGCGTTCAAGCCCGCTTTCGCGGTGGATCTGCCGGATGGCTGATCTCCGTCCCGCGCCGTTTCCAACCGTCTCGCCACCCCGGCGTAGTATCCCTTCCCTCACACCGCGTCCGCAGGTACATGAAGAACGAAGTCACTCACTCTACGGCGCCGGAAGCGGAGTCGGACCAGACGTCCTGCGTGCGGCAAGGCTCGGCTCCGGAATCGGCGCCGGCCACCACGAAATCCGGAAATCCATCGGCTCCGCAGGACGGAGAAACCGGCCGCAGGTCCGCCGGCTTCTCCCGCTTGGCCTTGCGCAGTCTACCGCCCGAGGAACATAACGAGGGCGAGGCGGACCTCGATGTACCGTCCGAGGATGACGACGATGGGGATCCGACCGCATCGCCGGTTGCCGGCCCCGGCGGCGACGCGCCTCGGGATCCTCGGAAAGCGCTTGTCGCCGCCGCAATGGCCGCGGCGATCACGCCCACCATCGAAGAGGGGCTACGCGGCCGGGCGACGCTGGCTTTGGTGGTGTCCGTTCCGGCCGCCGATTGGATCGCGCCGGTCACGGAGTTCTTTCAGCAGCGCCCGTTCGGGAGGGAGTGGCTGCGCTTCGCGCGCGATGGCTCCGAGCGCCTCCGTCACAAGGCGTCCGTGGGCAACGACGAGGTGGCGTCCGCCCTTGCGGGGGGGCGGTCGGTCGTCGGCATCGCCGTCAATCCCGAAGCAGTGCTTCCTGCGACCCTGGTCGCCGCAGCGGACCAGCGGATCAAGGTGAGGCTCGACGGAACCGCGGTCGGTCGAACCATCCGCGCTCTGTACGACGAAATTCCGCCGCAGATCGACGACGCCCACCTGGTCCGGCTAGAACTCGAGGACGTCGTGGCGGCAATGCGGCCGGACGCCAGCGCGCGCGAAGTCGCCGTGCGGATCGCCGCGGCGGCGGAGGGCCGCAGCGGGGCCGGAAGCATCGACGACGTGCCGGATCTCGCCACCGCGGTCGAATACGGCGCCGCCAGGGAATGGGGCCTCGCACTGGCGCGGGACCTGCGCGACTATCGCGCGGGTGTCCTTAGTTGGAGCGCGGTGGACCGCGGAGCCGTGTTCTTCTCCGGCCCCGGCATGGGGAAGAGCGTTCTCGCAAGGAGCATCGCGCGCGCATGCGAGGCCACGCTGGTGGTCGGCAGCATCGGCGAGCTGTTCGCGACCAGTTCAGGCCATCTGGATGGCGTGATCAAGAGCATGCGCGAACTGTTCGCGCGGGCCGCGGCGGCCGCACCCTCGATCCTCTTTCTCGACGAGATTGACGGGCTGCCGTCCCGGGAGTCTTTGGACTCGAGGAATCGAGACTGGTGGATGCCCGTCATCGAGGATTTCATGCTGCAGTTGGACGACGCGACTAGTGGCCGGCGTGAGGGCGTCGTGGTGATCGGTGCGACGAACCGGATCGGCGCCGTCGACCCGGCTATCCTCAGGCCCGGGCGGCTCGAACGCGCCATCGAGGTGACGGCACCCGGACCCGACGGCATCCTCAACATCCTGCGCTTTCACGTGCGCGGTAGCCTCTCCGACGAGGAGTTGCGCACCGCGATCGGACCGCTCGACGGATGCACGGCCGCGGAGATCATGGAGACCGTACGCAGCGCACGCAGGAAGGCGCGGCAGGCCGGGCGCGATGTTTCGATCGGCGACCTGAAAGATGCGGCCCTTCCGGAGTCGGACTTGCCGCCCGAGGCGCTATACAGGATCGCGGTGCACGAGGCAGGGCACGTCTTGTCCGCATATTGCTGCGGGCTCCGGGTAAAGTCGGTCCGGATGGGCGGCCGGGACGGCGCCGGCGGCGTCACTCGTATCGAAAAGTCCGCCGACATGGTCACGAGGCACTGGATCGAGCAACAGGTCGTCGGTCTGCTTTCGGGGCGCGCGGCGGAGATCGTCCTTCTCGGCGCCGCCTCAATGGGTGCCGGTGGCAGCGAGCGTTCCGATCTGTCGGTCGCGACGCGGTTGCTTGCGGCGATGAACCGCTCGTACGGATTGGGAGACGACGAACTGATCTATCTCGCCGACGCGGCCGGAGCCCACCGGGAGCTAGGCAGCGATCCCGTCGCGCGCCGGCGGATCAACGACGCGCTGAGGCGGCTGCAGGCACGCGCCGTGGGCATCGTCGACCGCAACCGCGGACAAGTCGCCGACGTCGCCGAGGCCTTGCTCCGTCGGCGCTTCCTTTCGGCGGAGGACATCGAGGTCATTATCGGACGGGATCGGCCGTCGCCCGAAAGCGTCACGTCCACTGGCTCCGGAAGCCGGCCGTGAACATGCTTCCGGCATCCCGCGATCGCACCGATGACCTCGAGCACTACGCCTCGGTGCTGCAGGCGAGCGGGGAATATCGGATCCTCCGGCGGCTGCGCTTGAAGGCGGCACTTCCTCTCCCCGAAGGAGTACCGACGCGGCGGGGAGTCATCGTCGACGTCGAGACCACCGGCCTGGATCCGGCCACCGACGAAATTCTCGAACTCGCCATGCTGGCGTTCGATTACTCGATCGACGGAGCGTCCGTCTCGGCCGTGGCGTCGTTCGATCAGCTGCGGAATCCGGGCCGTCCCATTCCGCCGGAAGTGACGAACCTGACCGGCATCACGGACGAGATGGTGGTCGGGAAGACCATCGACCTGGCCGCCGCCGACGCCTTCGTCAAGCAGGCGGCGCTGGTGATCGCTCACAACGCGGCGTTCGACCGCCGCTTCTGCGAGCGACTGTTGCCCGTCTTCGCTGTAAAACCTTGGGCCTGCTCCCTCCGAGAGGTGGGTTGGATCGACGAGGGATTCGAGAGCGCTCGCCTGTCGCAACTGGCCGGCGGATTCGGGCTTTTCTTCGACGGTCACCGAGCGGGTCACGATTGCGAGGCCGCGCTCGATCTGCTTTCGCGTCCTCTGCCGCGCAGCGGACGGACCGCGCTGAGCGCACTGCTCGAATCGGCGCGGCGCCCACGCTGGCGGATCCGGGCGGAAGGCGCGCCGTACGCTTCGCGTGAGACCCTGAAGCGGCGAGGGTACAGATGGGATCCCGGCGATCGAGCGAGGCGCGGCGCTTGGTGCACCGAACTCGTGGAGGACATCCTCGAAGCCGAGCGCGACTTCCTGCGGGCCGACATCTATCGCAGACAGGATGCCGTCATCGACGGGCGCCTACTGACCGCGTTGGAACGCTACTCGGAAAGGTCGGACATGTGAGGAGCGGCGCAACTGCCCTCGGCGCTTGGAGCCCTTCGGATGCGCGGCTGCGCAACCCGAAGGGCGAGCTGGCGCTTGCCCAGATGATCGCTTAGCGCCAAAAGCCGCCGATCGTAAACACATACATGGGAAACGCCCGAATGCTCAGTCGGCTCTAAAGTCATGCTCTCGCGATAGAGCGACGCGGAGGGAGGGATGGCGGAGGATCCCGTATGCCCGCACGCCCCGTCGGTCGAGGCCGACAACCTTGGAACAAAGGATTGCTCGTCGGCCAGAAGAAGCCTCTTGAGCCCAAGCATGTATGGTCAATTCGGGTCCGCCTAGAAATCGCGCGGTCAAAGCGTGCCCTTGCGATCTTTAACTTAGCAATCGACAGTAAACTTCGCGGCTGTGACCTGGTCAAACTGCGACTAGAGGACATTTGCTCGGGAACTAATGTGCGGCGTCGAGCGACTATTGTCCAAAAGAAGACTGGACAACCGGTTCAGTTTGAGATCTCGGAGCAGTCGAGGAATTCCGTTGAGGCTTGGCTACCAATGCTCCGGACTACAAAGTTCGCGATATCTCTTCCCCAGCCGACTTCATGCAAGTCCTCATATTTCAACCCGCCAATATGCCCGGCTGGTGCATCGCTGGGTTCAAAGCATCGGCTTAGAGGCAACGTCTTACGGCACGCACTCGATGCGCCGCACGAAGGCTGCCCAGATTTATAGGAAGACCGGCAACCTGCGTGCAGTCCAACTTCTCCTCGGACACACCAAGTTGGAAAGCACCGTCCGATATCTCGGAATTAAGGTGGACGACGCCTTGAATATTGCCGAGCAGATTGACCTCTGATCGTCGACCACCGGCTTCCACGCCGGTGGTCGCTTTCGCGCCAACAGCGGCCGGCCGAAATTTTGCTAGTGACGCTGCGTAGCGAGATTATAAAACGCGAATCGGATCTGATCGCTGACTTGGCGGAACAAGGCGCTTTGCCGCAAAATGTCGTCGAGGTGCGTCGTCATGCGATTTGGATTCCATGCCGCGTGACGACTTCGTCGACACGTTGCGGCGTCATCTGGCTTTTTGGATGGCAGGCGCATCGACAAGGTGTTGGCTCGAAAGACCCAAAGGCCACGCTTCGGGCATTTCGTCGACAGCCAAGGCGAAAAGATCGTGCTCCCAAGTTCAGTTCCAGCCGGTCATCTGCCAGCCGCCGATCGCCGTTATGGCGAGCGCGGCGGCGATCTCAAGCGTCCGCACTGCGCCATGCCGCCATTGCGGACTGAAAGCCAACACGGCGGGCAATGCCCTCGTCCGCAAAACTACTGCCAACAACGGAAATGCTGCGACCGTTACAATCATGCCGGCCGCGAAGGTTCCGCTCAAGACGAGGCCGGCGCCCACCGCCCCATGCACGATCGCGTATGTCATAATGAATGTTGTAAGCGGACACGGGATCATGCCGGTCACAAGTGCGAGCGCAAAGCCTGACTTCTCGCTGTCATGCGTATGAGGTCGAAGTGCCCGGAAGAGAAGCCACAGGCCGGTAAGCAGGATGAGAACGTGACTGGCGTGTTCCAGCCCGGGTGCCCGCCCGGCGCCGCCGATCGTCCGCTGCAGCAGGGCAAACCCCGTCATCACCAACACGATGGCGGAGCCGACATGCGTGACGATAAGGATCGCGCTGGAAGCCAGAGCCCCTCGCCAACGGCCATCGCCGGCGTAATAGGCCGTGAGCACCGATTTTCCGTGACCGGGCAGCAGGGCGTGGAGCATCCCGAAACAGAACGCGGCCGCCACCAGCGATGGTAGACCGGCCAAGCCAGTCGTCCGCAGCGCGTTCAATTCGCCTATGGCATTTGCATAAAGCCAGCGCTGAAGCTCGAAAGCCGTTTCCATCGATCCGTCATTAACCCCGAGTGCTGTTCAGTCGGCCGAGCGCCCGCGGACGAGCATACTGCAATTCGGGCCTTTCGCGGCCGATACAGCACTAATACTGACTTGTGCGTGAAGACGCCGTTGTGCGGCCCGGGTTGGCCTTGTAAGCACGGCCAACTCCGATTAGTTATCCGATATGCAGCATCGGCCGCTTCATCGCCTTCGCCGGTTCGCCAGAACAATCATGTTCGTGGCGATTTCGGCGTTCATGCTGCAGGGGGTACTAATTTCGATCTCCCAGGCCGCGGCCGCAACGGGCACAATGCTGGAACCTGCCGTGACCTTGAGCGGTTCCCTGCACTACCACGACCAACTCGCCGGCCATGTGCACGATCACGGCGGTGAGGGTGCTGTAGGTCACGTTCATGATGGACTTGGGTCCGACCATGAAGACCCGGGCGCCGGTTCGAGCTCATCCTGGAGCATTTTTAGCTCCTCGATCACGATTCCGACCGTCCTAGCGGCGATTCCTTCATCCGATTTGGTCGGCCGTGTCGGACTGCCAGCCCGGGTGAGAGCGGACGGAGTCGAACCTGCCGCTCTGACCCGACCACCAAGTACCTTCAGCCTCGCGTAGCTCGGGCGACCTTCCCGGTCGCCGCCATTTCGCGTGACTGAAGAGGTTTCAATGTTCCCGATACAATGCCGCCTGAAGAGGCGGATCGCGAGGCTTGGCGCAGCCGGCCTCGGTTGCCTGGCCGGCCTTGTTCTCAGCTTTGCCGTTTCCGTGGCCCATGAAGGGCACGATCATGGCGACGAGAAGATTTCACCCGTGGTGTCCTCAGCCTTTCCCAGGGTCGCGGCACGATCGGAGCTGTACGAGATCGTCGGCATCGTGAAGGACAACCGGCTTTCGATCTTCCTGGACGATGCCGTCACGAACGAACCGATTCCTGATGCCGCGCTGCAGGTCACCATTGGGGAAGCCGCGGCGATCGAGGCAACGAAAGAACCCGACGGTTCGTATACCGCCGTGCTGCCGGACCCGAGGCCGACAGGGGCGGTAGAGGTCATCATCGCCGTGGCCGCCCAGAGGGGCGACGACCTGCTGGTGGACTCCCTCACCTTGTCTCAAAACGCCGTCGCGCCCGCGCGGGACGAACGCCGTTGGGTCTCGGCCGGCCCGGTGGGTGCCATGCTCGCTATTGCTGGTTTGAGCCTTGGCCTGGCGTACCGCTTTCTGAAACGTCGGCGCCGCACGGTGGCGGCCACATCGGCGGCCGTGGCGGCGAGCGCCTGCGTCGTCCTTGCCGCGGTTTCGTTCGGTGAATGGCGCAGCACGGCTGCCGACGCAGGCAAGCCGCCGCCGCCGGCTGCCCTGAGCGATGCGCCGCGACGGCTTCAGGACGGCTCGGCATTCGCTGCAAAGCCGACCCAGCGCCTGCTGGATATCCGCACGGCCTCCGCCGAGTCGCAGAGCGTGCGGCCCGCCCTCAGTCTGATTGGACGCATCATTGCGAATCCCGACCGCAGCAGCATCGTGCAAAGCGTCTACGGCGGTCGCGTCGTTCCCAGCGAAAACCCGATACCCCGTATCGGGCAGCAGGTCCGCAAGGGCGACGTGCTGATCCGGATCGAACCCCATATGCCCGTGGCGGACCGGACGACGATCCTGGAGAAGGTAGGTGAGATCGAGCAACTGATTGCGGTCGCAGAGAACAAGATACGGCGGTTGCGCCCGCTGGCGGAACGGGGAGCCGTCCCCCAAGGTCAGGTCAACGATCTCGAGAGCGAGTTGGAAGGCCTGCGTGCCAGGCGGGAAACCGTTCGAAACTCCCGCAGCGACCATGAAGTGCTGCGCGCATCGACCGACGGCATTGTCACCGCAGCCAAGGTCATACCGGGCCAGGTCATCCAGCCGCAGGATGTTCTGTTCCAGATCGCCGATCCCAATGGACTGTGGGTCGAGGCACTCGCCTACGGCGATATCGATCTGAGCAGCCCGATCGGGGCAACGGCCGTCGCTTCGAACGGACAATCGATTCCGCTGTCACATCTCGGAACCAGCCGGGCACTGAGGCAACATGCGTCCGTCGTCCATTTTACGATTCCGGAGGCGCCGACAGGGCTCAACATCGGCCAGCCGCTTACCGTGATGGTTCAAAATGGCACTCCGACCGAAGGGCTGATCTTTCCGCGCGATTCCGTCGTGCGCAGCAGCAACGGAGAAAGCATCGTCTGGGTGCACGTGGCCCCGGAACGATTCGAGCCAAGACCTGTGCGGGTTCTACCGGTCGACGCAACGCGCGTGCTCATTGCCGGCGGTCTCGGCGGCGGTGAGCGTGTCGTCGTGCGCGGCACCGATCTCATCAACCAGATCCGGTAGGAGCCAAGATGTTTCAGCTCATCGTCCGGACCAGTCTGCGCAATCGCCTGTTCGTATTGGCCGTAGCGGCGGCACTCGTGGCCTATGGTCTGTATATTTTGCCGCGCATTTCCGTCGACGTCCTTCCCGACATCAACCGGCCGACCGTCAACATCCTGACCGAGGCGGAAGGCCTGGCGCCCCAGGAGGTCGAGCAGCTCGTCACGTTCCCGATCGAGACGTCGATGAACGGCATGCCGGGTGTCATCCGCGTGCGTTCGGTCTCCGGCGTCGGTCTTTCCGTGGTGTACGTCGAATTCGACTGGGGCGTGGACGTCTATCGCGCGCGGCAGTTCGTCTCGGAGCGCCTCGCGCTGATCCGCGAGCAACTGCCGTCGTCGGTCAATCCGCAGATGGGCCCGGTGACCTCCATCATGGGCGAGATCATGCTGATCGCGCTCACCAGCGACGGCAAGGCATCGCCGATGGAAGTTCGCGAGATCGCGGATTTCGTCGTCAGGCCGCAGCTTTTGGCCATCCCCGGGGTTGCCCAGGTGATACCCATCGGCGGAGAGGTCCGCCAATACCGGGTGAGGCCGAACGTGGCGACCATGCAGGCGCTTGGCATCAGTCACGACCAGATCGAAAAGGCGATCGCCCGGTTCGGAACCAACAGCGGCGGCGGTTTCGTGGACCAGCACGGCCGCGAATACCTGATCCGCAATGTTGGACTGTCCAAGCAGATCGACGACCTAGGCAACACCGTTGTCATGGAGCGCGAAGACCAGCCCATACTGCTGAAGCAGGTCGCCGTCGTCGAATTCGCCGCCCGAGCCAAGCGCGGGGACGCCGGCTATAACGGGAAGCCCGCCGTCATCGTCAGCGTGCAGAAACAGCCCGCCGCCGACACCGTGGCACTGACCCGCAGCATCGAAGCTTCCTTGGGCGACCTGCAGCGCACGATGCGGGCCGGGGTCACCGTCACGAACGTTCAATTCCGTCAGGCCACGTTCATCGAGACATCGATCGGCAACGTCAAGCAGGTCTTGATGGAGGCCGCCGTCGTCGTTGCCCTCATTCTCTTCATCTTTCTGATGAATGCACGCGCGACGGTCATTTCCCTGACCGCAATCCCGATATCGATCCTGATCACCATCCTGGTCTTCCACGCCTTTGGACTGACCATCAACACGATGACGCTCGGCGGGCTGGCCATCGCGATCGGCGAACTGGTCGACGATGCCGTGGTGGACGTCGAGAACATTCTGCGGCGCCTGAGGGAGAACTCCGCTTTGCCGGAGCCCCGGGCCGCACTCGAAGTGATCGTTCAAGCGAGCCAGGAAGTCCGCTCCAGCATCGTCTATGCGACTGCGATCATCGTCCTCGTTTTCGTGCCGCTGTTCGCCCTTCCCGGCATCGAGGGAAGGTTGTTTACGCCGCTCGGCATCGCCTACATCGTCTCGATACTGGCTTCGCTGCTGACGTCGGTCACGGTCACGCCGGTCCTGTCCTACTACCTCCTTTCCGGCAGGGCTCATTCGGGCGAACGCGATAGCGCCCTGGTTCGAATTCTGAAGGAGGGTAACCGCCGGCTGTTGGGCTGGGCATTCGAATGGCGAGGGCTTGTGCTTGGCACGGCGGCCGTTGCCGTCGTATTTGCCGCCTATGCGGCGACGCTGATGCCGCGCAGTTTCCTGCCACCCTTCAACGAGGGAACGCTCGTTCTCTCGCTTCAATATAATCCGGGCATCTCGCTTGCCGAATCGCATCGGCTTGGACTGCTGGCCGAACAATTGCTTGCAAAAGTCCCCGAAGTGAAATCGGTGGGACGGCGCACCGGCCGCGCGGAACTTGATGAACATGCCGAGGGGGTTCATTTCAGCGAGATCGACGTCGATCTCGTCCCCTCGAAGCGCCAGAAGACAGACATCTATGCCGATGTCCGCGAGAAGCTTTCCGGACTGCCGGCTTCGGTCGCCATCGGGCAGCCCATCAGCCATCGCCTCGATCACCTGCAGTCGGGCATCCGCGCGCAAGTCGTTCTGAAGATTTTTGGTCAGGACATCGAGGTGCTGCGCCGGCTTGCGGAAACGTCGCGTCAGCGTCTTTCAACCATCCCGGGCCTGGTCGATCTCCAGGTGGAGAAGCAGGTACTCATTCCCCAGGTACGGGTGCAGATCGATCATGCCCGCGCGGCCCTGCACGGCGTGACCCCCGCCGCCGTAACGCAGGCGCTCGATACGCTGTCGAACGGACGCAAGGTCTCGCAGATCGTGGACGGCAACCGCCGGTTTGACGTGGTGTTGCGGCTTTCGGACCAGGATCGCTCGACCACGGGCCTCTACAACCTCCTGATCCCGACCTCGTCGGGATTTGTGCCGCTGAACGCGCTGGCCGAGATCATCGAGACCGACGGACCGAACCAGATCCAGCGGGAGGGGACGCAGCGCAGGATCGTGGTCTACGGCAACGGGGACGGCCGCCGCGACATGGCCGAAATCGCCACCGACATGCGCCGCGCCCTTGCCGAACTGGACTTTCCGCAGGGCTACGCGACGAACCTTGAGGGGACCTTCCAGGCACAGGAGGAAGCCGCCATGCACATCGGCATCCTGTCGCTCGCGTCATTGGCGATGATATTCATCGTTCTCTACAGCCGATATCGGTCCCCAGCGCTGGCGCTCATCGTCATGGGCGGAATTCCGCTCGCCCTGATCGGCAGCGTCCTCGCCTTGAACATCGCCGGACAGCCGCTGTCGGTCGCATCGATGGTGGGCTTCATCACGCTGGCAGGCATCTCGGCACGGAACGGGATCCTCAAGATTTCCCACTACATCAACCTGGCCCTCCACGAAGGCGAGCGGTTCGGTACGGGGCTGATCATCCGGGGAAGCCTGCAGCGGCTGAGCCCCGTTCTGATGACTGCGCTGTGCGCCGGGCTCGCGCTGACGCCGCTGCTGTTCGGCGCCGACGAACCGGGACGGGAGATACTGCATCCCGTCGCCGTCACGATCTTCGGCGGTCTCCTCAGCGCCACGATGCTGGATACCGTGGTGACGCCCGTCCTCTTTTTACTATTCGGCAGAAAGCCCCTCGAGCGCCTTCTGACCGAACGTGCCGCAGCGCTCGAACCAGCCGAAGCCTTCTGACGATCCTCAATCCAAATGGAGAAAACCATGATCAAGTATGCATTCCTCGCGTTAATCGCTGCCATCACCGCCATGCCCGACTTTGCCCAGGCGCAAACCAAGAAGGGGAAGAACGGCGGTCCCGTCGTCACCTCGCAGGGGCACCCAATCGAGTTTGTCCGCAAGGGCATGGAGATCGTGTTCTATGTAGGCGACGACGACGGGTCTCCGCTCCCCACGAAGGAGATGCGGGGCCGCGCCACCGTTCAGGACGGCGGCAAGACCGTCACCGTGCCGCTCACGCCGAGCAGCCCGAACATGATGGTCGGCAAGCTGCAGACGGAGCTTAGTCCGCAAGCGCGCGTGGTGTTTTCGGCGAACCTGCACGGCCACTCGCTGACCGCCCGATACACGACAGAATAATGCGGGAGTCTCCATGCTGTCCGTCCTAACCAATCGCACCTACCGCCATCTCTTCTCTGCGCAGGTCATCGCGCTGGTCGGGACGGGCATGATGACAGTGGCCCTCGGGTTGCTGGCGTTCAAGATCGCCGGCGACCAGGCGGGCGCGGTGCTGGGCACCGCGCTCGCGATCAAGATGTTGGCGTACGTCGGCGTGGCGCCCGTGGTGGGCGGCTTTGCCAACTATCTGCCGCGGCGGGCGTTCCTGGTATCGATGGACCTGATGCGCGCGGCGGTCGCGATCGCGCTGCCCTTCGTCGACCAGGTCTGGCAGATCTACGTCCTGATCTTCGTGCTGCAGGCCGCCTCGGCCGCCTTCACTCCCACATTCCAGGCCACCATCCCGGACGTGCTTCCCGACGAGGCTCAGTACACCCGCGCATTGTCGCTGTCCCGTCTCGCTTACGACATGGAAAGCCTGCTCAGCCCGACGCTTGCGGCCGCCCTCCTGACGCTCATCACCTACAACTGGCTGTTCGTCGGCACCGTCGTGGGCTTCTTGTGCTCGGCCGGGCTGGTGCTCTCCGTCACCGTGCCGCAACCCGAGCCGTCCGCGCGCAAGGGCGGCATCTATGCCAACACGACGCGCGGCATCCGGATCTATCTCGCCACCCCGCGCCTGAGGGGCCTGCTGGCGCTTAATTTGTCGGTGGCCGCCGCCGGCGCGATGGTCATCGTCAACACTGTGGTCCTGGTGCGCGGCATCCTGGGGGGCACGGACAGCGACGTTGCACTGGCGCTGGCCTGCTTCGGCGGCGGGTCGATGGCCGCGGCCCTCCTGCTACCGAGGCTGCTCGACCGGCTGCCGGACCGGGCAGTCATGCTGCCATCGGCAGGAGTGCTCGGGGCGGCCCTTGTCGGATTCGCAGGAGTGTTGTCCCTGTCTGCAGCCTCCACATGGGTATGGCCGGCCCTGCTGGCGACGTGGACGCTATTGGGTGTCGCCTACTCTGCTGTGATGACACCATCCGGCCGTCTGCTGCGGCGATCCGCCCGCGCTGCGGATCGCCCGGCGGTGTTTGCCGCACAGTTCGCCCTCTCCCATGCCTGCTGGCTGCTGACCTACCCGCTCGCCGGCTGGTTCGGCTCTCAGGTCGGAATGGTCCCGGTTCTGTTGGTCCTCGCCGCGGTCACGTTCTGCGGCGTCTTGCTCGCACACTCGCTCTGGCCGTCCGAGGATCCCGACATCGTGCAGCACGAACACCCGGAACTCCCCGGCGATCATCCACATCTGCGCGGCGAGCGATTTCATCACGCCCACGCCTATACGATCGACGAGCTTCATCACCGGTGGCCGTAGGCCAAGAATACCCGCCGGGGCTGTTCATGGTAAGATGTGCAACAAGCCATGCGACGGCGTACCAAGGGGCAATTACGACTCATGCTATCGATCGAACTCGGAATTGTGACCGTTCTCATCGTGGTCAACGGTCTGTTGTCCATGTCCGAACTGGCCATCGTCTCCTCGCGTCCTGCCCGTTTAGCTGCACTCGCCGGAAAAGGCGTGCCAGGTTCACGACGCGCGCTCGCTTTGGCATCGGACCCCGGTAAATTCCTGTCGACGGTTCAGATAGGGATCACCCTGATCGGGGTATTGTCCGGCGCGTTCTCCGGAGCGACCCTCGGCCTCCGGCTGACGAACTGGCTTGTCGAGATCGGGGTTTCACAAGGCGTCGCGGATGCCATCGGCGTGGGAGCCGTCGTGACAGTCATCACCTACGCATCGCTTATTGTAGGCGAGCTGGTCCCCAAGCAGATTGCGTTGCGTAATCCTGAAGCCGTGGCGGTCCGTGTCGCACCCTACATGGTGCTGCTTTCCAAGATTTCCCTGCCGCTGGTTTGGCTGCTCGATCGCTCCGGAAGGGTCCTGTTATGGCTGCTAGGTCATCGCGGACAGACGGAGGAGAAAGTAAGCGAAGACGAGATCCGGTCCTTGGTCGTCGAGGCCGAGAACGCGGGCGTGCTGGAGGCCGGAGAAAAGGAAATGATCGCAGGCGTCATGCGTCTCGGCGACCTCCCCGTCGGCGCCGTTATGACCCCGCGCCATGAAGTCAGCATGATCAGCCTAACGGATGCTTCCGAGGTCATCAATGCGGCATTGGCCAATAGCGCCCATTCGCGTTTCGTGGTTTTCGAAGGCGACGCGAATTCAGCAATTGGAATTATCCAAGCGAAGGACCTGCTCGACGTCTATTTGTCCGGCGACACCCCGGATTTGCGCAAGCTGGTCCGGGCTGCGCCGGTGATTCCAGAGTCGCTCGACGCGCGCGACGTTGTCTCGATTCTCCGGGACTCGCCCGTGCATATGGGCCTGGTGCACGATGAGTACGGCACCTTCCAGGGCGTCGTGACCAGCGCCGATATCCTGGAGTCCATTGTCGGCAGCTTCCACACCGACGAAGGGCCGGCCGAACCCGCAGCGGTCAAGCGTGACGACGGTTCCTATCTGATCTCGGGATGGATGCCGGCGATCGAATTTTCCGAATTGCTCAAGATTCCGCTCCTCACCTCCCGGCGGTACCAGACCATCGCCGGCTTCCTGTTGCACGAATTCGGCACCATCCCTGACATCGGCGAACACGTCGAGGTGCACGGGTGGCGGTTCGAAATCGTCGACGTAGACGGACGGCGCATCGACAAGGTGTTGGCCACGCCGCTCACGATCACTGTCTTGAGGTGAGTTCGCATGACCGTCTGTGCTCTCGGGCCGTCGACAACCGCCCGACAAGCGGATCGATCTTATCGGCTGTCGCGCCACGCAACCAGGTACAACGGGGACCTGCGCACCTCTTCAACGGCGGTCCTCGAAATGCCCATATCGGCGAGCAGCCGATCATCAAGCTCGAGAAGCTGCTTGTACTGAGATCGCCGTTCCCAGGCCCGTGCCATTGCGGCAAGCCACGCGAGCGGGATTTTCCAGGACCGGATAAGGACCGGAAAAGACGGGTGAGCGTCGAGGGGGTTGCTTGAACTCTCTATAGTGCTGGCGCAAGACATGGTTTCACCTCCGGAGTGGAGCGAAACAACGCTTGGCTGCAGGAGCTCATCGGGCGGTTGTCAGTGGCCCGAGTGATCTATCTACCATGCCGGCCCGTGGTGCTCAAGCGATAGCAACCGAACATCAATCCATGAAGTCGCCGTTCGGTTTGCCGCGCTTTACCATCTCGCGGCAATACGCATACAGCGCGTCGTAGACGATCCACTCCGCCGCATTGTGCTCATGGTCGTCCCTGAATCCGAGATGCCGGAAGCCTTCGGCGATGGCTTCGAGGCCGGATCCCTCCGGCTGGTGGTACAGCGTGTTATCGGTGTCGGCACCGTTGACGATCCGTCCGAGCAGCACCAGCGCGGGATCGCCGGTCAGCTTGTACTTTTTAAGGATGGCCTCGAACGAGCATTCCTTGCCGTGATGGCCGAGCTCGGCGTCCTTTACGTCGTAGGGGATGGCGTCGAGCCGCTTTGCCTCCGCCATCACCTTGTCGCCGGGCACGAATACGAACTCGGCATCCTTGTCGACAAACTTCTTGATGAGCCACGGGCATGCGACGCGGTCGACCTTGACCTTCTCGCGGGTGATCCATTTCATATTGAGCCTCCCTGTGCAGTTGTTGCGTCCGTGGACGTCAGGCGTCCGATAGGACGAGGATTCCGCCATGCGCGGGCGAAATGACGTAGAGCCGGTCCGGCGCCACCAGCGCCGTCGTGTGCGCGCCGGCGCCGGTCACGGTTCGCGTGGTCTGGCCGTTGCGCGGATCGATCGAGTCGACAAGCCCGGGCTCTCCGATGGCGACGTGAACGAGACCCGTTGCCGGGTTGAAGAACGTGACGTCGGGCGGGCCTCCGATCGGCCAGACGTTGGTGACTTCGCCCGAGGTGCTGCTCATCTCGACCAGGGTTGCATCGTCACAGGCGACATAAAGCCGGCCCCCGGCAGGATCGATGTCGAGACCGTGCGCGCCCGCCGACGGGACCTCCCAATGCGTCACCTCGCCAAGGTCGGGCAGTCTTGCTGCCAGCACCATCGAGGGCTCGCGGATACAGAGGAATATCCGCTCGGCGGCGGCGTCGGTGACGCACCAGCGCGGTCGTCCCGGCAGGTCGATCGATACGTGTCGACGATCGTTCAATCCGTAAAGCTGCAACGTCGGCGCTTCTCCGTCGATGCCGATGCAGGCTGCAATTCCAAGGCCGGACCGGGCGACGATCACGGCACCGTTCGGCCGCCCGCCGGTCTTGTACGTGGCGCGCGTTTCCAGTGTGCCGGCATCGAGCAACGCGATGCTGGCGCTGCCGCGGTTGGTGATCAGGATCTGTCCGTCGTCGGCGACGGCGCCCGCCACCCCCGGAAACCCCGGCAGCGTCGCCAGGCGCCTGCCGGCGGCGTGGTCGATCACCTCGACGCAGTCGCGCGCGGTGTGCGCGATGAAGACGCGCCGGCTCTTGGCATCGAAGGCGGCGTGATCGAACTCGCTGCCTTCGGCGTTCGGTATGGCGATGGTACCGATTGTTTTCAGCGACATGACGTCCTCACGACTTGGCAAGCACGGCCGGTACGATCAGCGACAGGCCGGCGAGCAGGATCAGTATCAGCACCACTTTGCGGAACATCTCGTCGTCGATCTTTCCGTACAGCTGGAAGCCGCTCCAGAGACCGACCAGCAGAAACGGTAGACCGAGCCCGTACAATTTGAGGGTTTCCGTCGTGAAGGCGCCGGAGACGGCCATGGAAATCGAGATCACCACAAAGGCCGCGAACAGCACCGGCTGGAACACCGCCCGTTGCGCATCGCGCGTCCAGCCGCGCCATTGGCAGGAGATGGTCGAGACGACGCCACCCAGTCCGGTCAGTCCGCCGACCAGACCGTTGACGAAGCCGATGCCGATGTCGGGTACCGCGCCGATCTTCATCGGCTTGAACGCCGGCCGCGCCAGGCTGTAGATCGCATAGAGCACCAGCAGCATGCCGACGCCGATCCTCAGATGGACCGGGTTGATGTAGGTCAGCAGCAGCACTCCGATCGGGATGCCTATGGTCGTGCCGAGCGACAGCGGCCAGATGGCCCGCCAGTTCAGCGCTTGGCGCAGTTTCAGGATGCCGTACCCCTGCGTGAGGAGGCCGTATCCCGCGATCAGTGCCGCGGTCTGGATCGGCGTGATGATGTGCAGCCACACGCCGGACACGACGAGCCCCATCGCGAAGCCCGAAAACCCGCTGACGAAGCCGCCGGCAAAGGTGGCAAAAACAAAAAGAACCAGATACAGTCCGTCCATCGGTCATCCCCAAGGCGGGTTGCACTCGATCCGCCTATTTCCCTTCGCCGTAGGTGATTTGATCGAACAGTGTCACGCTGTCGGCTTTGGTCCACAGCCCGACCTTGCCGGCATCGGCGAAGGTGGAATCCTCGACCTCGAACAGTTGTTTGCCATTGAACGAGACACGGAATCGCGTGCCGCTGAAGTCGATGCGCAGGCTGTGCCAGGTGTCGGCCGGAACCTTGATATCGGTTCCGTAACCTCCCTTGCGGCCGACAATGTCGAGCGGGCTGCGGACGCCGTTGACCGTCCTGTAGAGAACGACGTTGTCTTCAAGGGCATTGGCCCGGGTGACGTAGTAGTTGTTGGCGTCCTTCGCCCGCCAAACGATGCCGGCGGCGCGGTCCTGCGATCCGGCGATGGCCATGAACTTCATTTCGACAAAGCCATCCCTGATGCTGGTGTCGTTCTTCAGCAGCAGCGGGTAGGTCGCCCGGCCGGATTGCTTTAGCACCTTCGATTTCGACGGTGCCGTCTCGTCACTTTCGACCGTCCATTTCGGGTCGCCCGATCCCGTGAGGGTGGAGGTCCAGCCCTCGGGCGCGGCACCCGTCTCGGTGCTCTCGAAACTGATCGCATGGTTCGACATGGCACTCACTCCAGTGAGGAAAAGCGTGGTTGCGATGATGGTCGTGCGCTGTCGTGAAGGCCGCGTCTTCACGGCTTTGCGCCACTGATGGGATGCATGGGTGGCTCGGGGAGCGGATCGATGACTGCAACCCCCATCGCGTTCAACGCAATGAAGAATCCTTCGCTGACTTCCTCCTCGTTCCGGAAATAGACGGCGATCGAAGGTCTATCGCGAGGTACTGGTCCGGGGTGGCTTTGCGGCTCGACAGCGGCGAGTTCGTCCGACTTCGTCAAACCGGGGGGCGCGATATCAATATCTGCGGGGGTCCGCTCAGAAGCAGACGGCAAACGAAATTCACTGGGAAAAATTGGAGGCTTGCTCGTGTCCATGTGCAAATCCCTCGACAGGTCGAGCGTTGCACAGTTCTTGGACCGTAGCCTCAAGGGGAGACTGTATTTCCCCTGAGCACGTCATAATCCGGCCGGGGCAAAAAGGCAACGGCATCTTCATGGTCGGCTCCGGCAGCGACGTTACACCTTGGCGCTGGCCTGTTTAGGCGAAGGGTCGGAGGCCGCGGCCCTCCCGCTGCCGACTCCTCAAGCGATCCCCTCCTTCATCGTCTGCCGGTCTCGAAGAACCAACAGCGGTACGGTAATCACACCACTGACGAGGAGAAGCCAGTCTTGCGGGACTTGCAGGAGAATGGCGGCACTGCCCCCAATCAAAGACCAGATAAAGGGAACGACAAGAAGCCAGCGTGGCACAGGGCGGACCGTCAACAGAAGGAGCCCGAACGTAAAAATGACCATGGGGCACGGCGTAACGCCAAACATCGGCATTTCGGGATAGGCATGGCCGGCGGCTACGCCAATCACCGGATAGATAATCGCCGCGTAGGCCACGAACGCCCCACCGATGACGGCTGGCAGGCCGGGTCGTAGACCGAAATCAATCTGACAGCGATACACGCCGACGTAGAGAAGATAGCAGCCATGGAAAATGAACAACACCGCAAAAATGTAGGCAGCCTTGTTGATCGAGGAGAACGAAAGCAAGTGATAGCCGACGCCCGTCCACAACCACATCATCGCCAGGTTGCCGGCAATGACCCGGTCTCCCTCCGGCCTTTTGCGGAAGAGCAATGCGACCGCGACGCCACCGAGCAGATATGCGGCAATCTGGGCCGGCCAAATGGAGTGGTTGTAATCCACAAAGACAAAACGGAACTGCTCGGGCGTAAAGGGCAGCATGGCTCGCCTCCCATGCTCCAAATTACCTAGGCGGCTCCTGATGCAGTGCTTTGATTTGGAGCAAAGTTTTCTAAAAAGTTGACCGCTTGATGGCATCTCCTCAGAACATCACATCGCTAATGCGTTGGCACTGCCACGAGGCAGTCGGAGCAGCGAACTACTCAGCCGCTTCATCTTAGGCCAGGTCTACCGTTGATCTGACTGGTCCCCTTCCAACGCTGTAGCTCAAATCCCAGCCAGCGAAAAATGCTGTGCTGGTCAAGCACTATTCTTATCGATGCTACCGATACGATTGAGTTTGCCAATGACCGCTTCGCGCCGATTGTGTTGAAGAAGTCGGCGGCCTAACCATTCAAGATGTCGCGAGGAGCAAGGCGCGCGAGGGTTCGTTTGTGCTCAGGCAGGCACTGGGGCGGGCAGCGGGATCAGCTTTGCCAGCTTTCGGAGGTTCTGGACGGTGGCAGCGAGTAGGAACTCGTCTTGAGCACCAAGCGGACCTCTCTGCCTGAGCCGATCGAGGCGCAGGATGCGCTTGAGATGTGCGAACAGCATCTCGATCTTCTTCCGTTCACGCCGCGACGTCACGTAAGCCTCGGTCTTGGCGATGACGCGCGCCACGTCTCGAGCGTTCTCGTAAATTGAACGTGGGACCTTGCGGGCGGGCATCATCGGACAGCAACGCGGCTTGAGCTCGCAGGCGTCGCAGTCATATTTGCTGGCGCGATACAGCAGTGTTGCTCCGTCGTTCACCAGAGTTCCGGTAGAGCCCAGCACCTTGCCAGTTGGACAGACGTAGATATCGGCTTCCTGATTGTAGTCGAAGTCTCCGCGCGAGAACGTCCCATCGGCACGGGCCGACTTGTCGAACACCGGAATGTGCGGCTCGATGGCGCGCTCGTTGACCAACCACCCCAGCATCTCGGCTGATCCGTAGGCACTGTCGGCGGCCAGGCGCTCGGGACAAAGCCCGAGGCAATCTTCGGTACGCTCAATCATTGTGCGTGCCGCACCGACCTCGGCCTGCCGGATAGCTCGCGTCGCCTCGACATCGACGATGATCGCCGCCTTCAGGTCGATCAGGTAGTTGTCGGCGTAAGCAAAGAAGGCATGCCCCTTGTGAGCGCCGGTCCATTGTGCGGCTGGATCCGATCTGGAGATGAACTTCGGTACCGTATCGCTGGCAGTGCCCCAGGCAGCCTCATCCAGGGTGTCGAGATATTCCCGGACGGATCGGCGCGTCCTGGCAAGGGCCTCCCAGTCGACCTCATCAGACCCGGCAGCAGAGCGCTGCTTGTTGGCATCGGCAGCGATTAGGCTGGCATCGACAGCAAAGGCAGCCCCGTCGACCAGCCCCTCGGCCATGCAGCGCCGGACCACGGTCTCAAACAGCTTTCGCAGCAGATCGCAGTCGCGGAAGCGGCCATGCCTATTCTTGGAGAAGGTGGAGTGGTCCGGCACCTCGCCGTCGAGGCCGAGCCGACAGAACCAACGGTACGCGAGGTTCAGGTGCACCTCCTCGCACAGCCGCCGTTCGGAACGAATGCCGTAGCAGTAGCCAACCAGCAACATCCGGACAAGCAGTTCGGGATCAATCGAAGGCCGGCCAGTAGAGCTGTAAAATGGAGCCAAGTGGCTCCGAACGTCTGACAAATCGACAAAACGGTCGATCGACCGCAGCATGTGAGTTGCCGGAACGTGTCGCTCAAGAGAGAATTCGTAGAACAGCGCCGCCTGATCAACCTGCCGCGGACCCATCATCGATTCGATCTCCCGCCCCGACGGGACAGAATGAATCAGTGATCACGGTCGGCTTCAACACCGAGTTTTTCAACACAATCCGCCAATAGCCGTCAGTCACTTGAAGGCAGCTTTTGATTCGGAAACGAACTCAGCTCCCATCAATAACCATCTCGGTTGAGGCTCGAATATTCCAGCGCAATCTTTCCTATTGCGCAATACGGCCTGCCGCGGCGATGTAGAGCGGAATTCCTAGTAACAAGTTGAACGGAAAGGTCACGCCAAGCGACAGCGTCAGGGCAATGGCCGGGTTGGCTGCGGGCAACGCAAGACGCATCGCGGCTGGCACTGCGATGTAGGACGCTGAGGCTGCAAGGGTGATCAGGACAGCAGTGCTCCCGGCGGAAAGGCCTATCAAGGTCGCCATTGTGGCGGCCAATGCTGCGCTGATCAGCGGCATCACAACGGCAAAGGCCGTCACGGTAATGGAAAGATATCGCCAGCCCTGTTTGAGACCGCGACCAGCGACCAGTCCCATATCGAGCAGGAAGATACATAATATTCCAGGGAACGCGTCAACAATGAAAGGCTTCAACATAGTCATGCCACGTTGACCAGTGATCAGGCCGATGACAAGAGCTCCGATCAGGATGAAAATCGAGCCGTTGAACGCTACCTCTCGCAGGAAGTCTCCGCCCGCCACCCTCGCAGTTGGTTCGTCCGTGCGCCGTGCAATTAGCAGCGCCGCAAGAATGGCGGGCGTTTCCATTGCAGCGGCAACAGCGACGAGATAGCCGTCATAGGGAATGGACAGCTGGTCGAGGACACCTGTTACCGCGACGAAGGTGACTGCTGAAATCGAACCATAGTGTCCGGCCACGGCGGCTGCATCAACGGCCTTCAGGTTTGTGGTCGCCCGTAGCAATGCGTATGCGACGAAGGGGATGCCGAACGACAGCAGGATCCCTGCCGCTACCGTCGCGATCAACTCGCCGGTGAAACCATGGTGTGCCGCTTCGACGCCGCCTCGGAAGCCAATCGATAAGAGAAGATAGATAGAGAGAAGCTTGGCGATGGCCTCCGGAATGGAGAGGTCGGAGCGTGCCAACGCCGCCAGGAGCCCAAGGACGAAGAACAGGACCATTGGAGACAGGAGGTTCTGAAAGGCAAGATCGAACATCCTGGCTTGGAACCTTCTCGCAGGCGGTTTGAAGTTTCTCTCGCTGACCGGCTTTTGCCGGGGTTCTGCACAAATGTGAAATGAGTTATCTCGCTGGGGGCGATTGAGGATTCCAATGGATTCGAGCGGCGGTAGAGCCCCTGGCGGGCTGGGCTGCTGCGGCATCATCAAGAGCACCCGTTGTGATGCATCATCGCCGTGATGCCAGGGCTAGGTCGCCGAGTTGCCGCGCCCGGCCGCAATTTCTAGCGAATGCGTTATATGGTCTGCCAAGAGCTGAGCAGCGCGGGATAACGTTCCGGGTGCCCGATACAACGCGATTTCGGTATCAGGCATCGTAGGAAGGTTATGTTCTGCGCCCAACATCATCAGGCCTTCTGGCGCCATATCCTTCGACAGCACCGTCACTCCCAAGCCGGCGCGGACAGCAGCCTGCAGGCCCTCGCTGCTCGGACTGGTGTAGACGATCCGCCACTCTCGTTTAGCGGCTTGAAGGGCGGCAAGAGCACGCTTGCGATAGACGTCGGGGGCGGGCGCCAGCACCAGCGGAATGGGGCGGGTAGCGTCCAGCAGCAGCTTGGGTCCACTCACCCAGACTAAGGTGTCGCGCCAGACGGAAATTCCGCCGGCCGGTCCTTGAGGCTCGCGTTTGACCAGAACCAGATCGTACTCACCCTTGGAAAATCCCTCCAGCAGGTTGGAGCTGAAATTACAATTGACCTCAAGGGCAACGCGCGGATGGGTTCGTGCGAACCGCGCCAATATGTCCGGAAGGTAAACGGTGGCGAAGTCCTCGGGGGTTCCAAGACGTACGTTGCCTTCGACGTCAGGCTCGAGAATGCGTGAACGTGCCTCGTCGGCAAGATGAAGCAACTGCCGTGCATAATTGAGCAGAATCTCACCGTCGGGTGTCAGCAGGAAATCGCGGCCATCGCGTTCGAACACGCGCCGTCCGAGGTTCTGTTCAAGTTTCCTGATCTGCAGGCTGACCGTGGATTGAGTGCGGCCAACTCGTTCGGCGGCGCGGGTGAAGCTGGCATTGTCGACCACCGCGATGAATGTCCGAAGCAGGTCAAAGTCGAACGGCGGTAATGGTGTGCTCAAAGCTGCCGCCTGGGTTCACTTGGGGTGCTGCGGAAGAATGTCATCAAACCAATCCCGCTCCGTTCGCGTTCGAAATCCGATTGGGACGGCACCTTCATATCGGTTCTGCTTCCCGCGGCTGGACTACGTTCTTTTATCGGGTCCCGTACGACGAAGCCATAGGCGCTTAGCATGACGCCAAATTGTTGCATCGTTAGCCCTCGGTTGTCGCTGGAGCGTCAGCAGCCGTCTGCTCGAGGGATCTGGCCCGACGCCCCGGCACCTCCTGCGTGACGATCGGCGGAGTCCGAAGTCGGGCGTCCGACGGCTCTCCGGTCTGTTCGCGGTCATATTCCTGTTCGGCCAGCCTTCGGCGTTCGGCCCGAGGCAATGCAAAGCGGTCGTAGAGGATGGGAAGCAGCAGCAGGGTCAGCGCCGTCGCGGTGATCAGTCCGCCTATCACCACACTGGCGAGCGGGCGCTGGATTTCCGCTCCGGGACCATCGGCGAACAGGAACGGAGCGAGGCCGAGCGCGGCAATCGACGCCGTCAGGATGACGGGTCGCAGTCTCCGTCGCGCACCCTCCATCACGGCTTCGCGGAACGGCAGTGTGCCGCGGGCGCAGACCTCGTTGATGTAGGAAACCAGCACCACGCCGTTGAGAACTGCAATGCCCATGAGGGCGATGAAGCCCACGGAGGCCGGCACCGAGAGGAATTCGCCTGATGCCCACAGCGCGACAACGCCGCCGATCGTCGCAAACGGCACGTTACAGAAAACCAGGGTAGCCTGTCTCAACGATCCGAACGTCAGGTAGAGCAACAGGAAGATGGCGCCCAGCGCAATCGGCACCACGATCGCGAGTCGCGCCGCCGCCCGCTGTTGGTTTTCAAACTGTCCGCCCCAGACCAGCGAATATCCTTTGGGCAGTTCGACGCGCGCCGCAGCCGTCTTGGCGTCGTCGACGAAGCCGACGAGGTCGCGCCCGCGCACGTTCGCCAGCACGGTCGCGAAGCGCTGGCCGTCCTCGCGGATCACCTGAATAGGCCCGTCCTCGACCCGGATGTTCGCAACTTGGCCGAGTTCGACAGTGCCACCACCGGGAAGCACGACCGGCACCCGCGCGAGGTCGGCGGCCGACGCTCGCAAACGCTCCTCGCCGCGGATCACCAGTGGCGTCCGCACCTGACCCTCCAGTACGATGCCGAGGCGGCGGCCGTCGACCCAGACTCTGAGCGCCTCCTGTACCTCCTCGGCGTTCAGCCCAAAGCGGCCCGCCTGGGCGCGGTCGACCGCCACCGTGAAGTAGCGCATCCCGGCGTTGCGAAGCGCGAAAACGTCGATCGCGCCTGGGACAGAGCGAATCGCGGAAGCGACGTCGCGAGCCACCCGGTTCAGGGTAGCAATGTCGTCACCGAACATCTTGACAACAACGTCGCCGCGCGCACCGATAATCATTTCCTGAACCCGCATATCGATCGGTTGGGTGAGCGCGTAGCTGATGCCCGGAATGCCGTCGAGCACGCGGCGCAGTTCGCCGAGGAACCAGCGCATGTCGTCGCCCCGCCACGCGCCGCGCGGAGCCAGCGTCATGAACATGTCGGTCTCGTTGAGGCCGACCGGATCGATGCCGAGTTCGTCGGCGCCGGCCCGGGCGATGACCCGCCGAATCTCGGGAATCTCCGCCTTGAGGGCTTGCTGAATACGTAGATCCGTCTGCGCCGCTTCGTCGACCGAAATAGTTGGAAACTTGCGGATGGTGATGACGGGCGTGCCCTCATCCATGACGGGCATGAAGGTGCTGCCGATGCGCGGGAAAACGACGGCGACCGCCGCGATGCCGATCGCGACTGCCACGAGAACGCCGATGGGCCGCCGCATCACATAGGCGAGCAGCGGATCGTAGCCGGCGTGCAGCTTGCGCACCAGCCACGGCTCGGCATGCGCGCCGGTGCGCAGCAGATGGGCGGACAGCGCGGGAACCACGGTTAGCGAGAGCAGCAGCGCGGCGATCAGCGCCACCACGATGGTGAGCGCAACCGGGCTGAACAGCCGGCCCTCCAGACCCTGCAAGGCAAGCAGCGGCATGAACACGAGGATGATGATGGCGACGCCCGATACGAGCGGCACGGCGACCTCACGCGTTGCCTCCAAGGCGAGGCGCAGGCGCGTGGCAAGATTGGGTTTTTCTACGGTGGAAAGGCGGTGCTCGACATTTTCCACCACCACTACGGCGCAGTCGACCAGCAAACCTATGGCTATCGCCAGTCCCCCGAGCGACATGATGTTTGCCGACCATCCCAGCAGGCGCATCACACCGAAGGTCGTCATCACCGCAAGCGGCAGGATCAGCGAAACGACCAGTGCCGAGCGCAGATTTCCAAGGAAAAGCAGCAGCAGTACGACGACGAACAAGATTGCCTCAAGCAGCACTTTCTGCACGGTCCAGACGGCCTTGCCGATCAGTTCGCTGCGGTCGTAGAAAACCACGATGCGGGCGCCCTCGGGCAGTTGCGGCTCGAGTGAAGCGAAGCGCGCCTTCACGCCGTCCACCACGGTGCGCGCATTGGCGCCACGCAGGCCGAGCACCATGCCCCACACGGCCTCGCCGGCCGCATCCGCCGTTACCACGCCGTTGCGGGCGAGCGAGCCGAACCTCACGTCGGCAATGTCGCTGACCCGCACGATCACGCCGCTGCGCGTCGCCACCACGGTGTTGCGGATATCGTCCAGGGTCTGGATGCGACCTTCCGACCGGACCAGCAACGCTTCCTCGCCGTTCCGGATGCGTCCGGCCCCGTCGTTGCGGTTGTTAACCTCGACAGCCTTCTCCAGCATCTGCGTGGTGATGCCGCGCGCGGCCATGGCGGAGGCCGACGGAATCACCTCGAAGGTGCGCACATGGCCCCCCAACACATTGACGTCGGCGACACCCGGAAGGCTGCGCAGCGCCGGCCGGATCGTCCAGTCGAGCAGCGACCGCTTCTCCTGCGTCGACATGCTCGCCGAGTCGATGGTGAACATCACCATCTCTGCGAGAGGGGTCACGATCGGAGCGAGGCCGCCGTCGCTGCCGGCGGGAAGCTGGTCGCGCACCTCCTGCAGGCGCTCATTGACCTGCGCGCGGGCCCAGAAGATATCGGTTCCGTCGGCAAACTCGAAGGTCAGCAGCGCGACCGCGTATCGTGTCGTGGATCGCATGCGCACGAGGTTCGGGATGCCGCGCGCAGCCAGCTCGATGGGGGTTGTGACCCGGCTCTCAAGTTCCTCAGGACTGAGGCCGGGCGCCTGCATCGAAACCAGTACCTGGATCGGTGCGACATCGGGAAAGGCGTCGATCGAAAGCTTCTGGTAGGCGATCGTCCCCCAGACGGCCAACGCGATAGCCCCGATGAACACGATGAGACGCTGCTTCAGCGCGAGGTCGACCAGTCCGGAAAGCATGGCTTAGTCCTTGTCCGCGGCCGCGAGTTCGGAGAGCAGCGCGATGATTCCGCGATCGGCCACCTCATCACCGGTAGCGAGAGGACCGCGAACCGAAGCGCTGTGCGCGCTTTCCGAAATTACCTGGACAGGTCGCGCGAGAAAGCCCCGGGGGTCTTTCACGAATACCCAGGCACGGTCGCGGTGACGTACGACCGATGTCGCGGGTATTGACCATTGCGATGCGCCGTTCTGGCTGATGCGGATCGTGACCAGGACGGCAAGCCCTGGGCGGATCGTGCCACTGGCCGAGCCGATTTCAGCGACCGCGACGGCTGACTGCGTCGAGGCCTCGACGGTACGGCCAATCCGGATGATGCGTCCCTGCACCCCGTAAGCCGGCATCACGACAGCCTGACCGGCGGTGATCGCCGGCAAACGTGCTGCGGGCACCTGGATGTTGATCCACAGCGGCTCGAGCGCCGCAAGGGAGACCACGGGCGCAGCAGCCTCTACACGCTGTCCGGGGCTTGCGTCGCGTCGCACCACTGTGCCCGTGATCGGTGCGTGCACCGTGACCGAGCTCAGGATCCGCCGCGAGCTGCGCAGCGTCTCGATATCAGCCTCCGACATTTTCCATCAGGCCTAGTATCTGGGCCCGCTCGTCGAGACGCGACTTGGCGTTGACGGCTTCCGTCTCGACGACACGCAGTTCGCGCTCTGGCGTGACCCGGCTTTCCCACAGGAAGCGGATGCGGCGCAGGCGATCGGCGGAAAGTGCCTCGTCGGCGATGGCGGCGAGATATTGCCGCTGTGCCTCGACCAGATCGGGCGAGCGCAAGCGCGCGATCGGCTGGCCGGCCGTCACGTTTTCGTCGGTGGCGACAAGCACCGCCTCGACCAGGCCGTTCGCCGGCGCAGCTACCACGCGGAGCTGGGAGGGCGGGATGGCCACCGTGCCGGGCAGCGACAACTCGGTCTCGCCACGCTCCGGTTCGACAGGCACCGTACTGATGCCGGCCGCCCGGATCTTGCGTTCCTCGAGTGAGATCATGACGTCATTGGATTGATCGGCTGCAGGGCCCGCGTTGACAGAGGCAGCGGCGCCCAGCAACAACCAGCTGAGCAGCACCGACATGATGATTCGTTTCGAGGCAATAAGCGCAGTCATGATGCTAATCCGAGTCCATTTTTGCTGACGTGATTGTTCAAGCGTCTTGTCGCCTCGGCCTTGGAGACCAGAACTGCCGTCGCTGGTGCTTTCGTGCTTCATCCGTGAGGGACGACGCATACCCGGACGGCGCAAGAGGCTCGTGTAAAGGCCGTGCTACGCGCAGGGTGCTCGCGATGCACGGGATGATGATAGCGGGGCCAGTGGGTTTCTGACAATCGGCCGGTCGGTGCGGTGGTCGAACGATCCCTTCTCGTCAATCACGGTAACGATCAATCGGCTCCTGTGCTTCGCTCGACGCAGGCGGTTTGGAACGGCGGCGCACTTTCACGACGATAATCGACTTCGATTGCCCGCCGCGCGCCGGTATTTCGTACTGACGAAGGTCCTCCCTCATGAATTTCGACTGCACTTCCATGGGTTGCACGCCGGTCTTCATCGTTGCTTCTCCTCTCAACTTGAAAATGGGTTATCCTCTTGGCGGGTCGATTTGGGAAACGAGTTTTTCCGCTGTTTGCCATTGAAAAAGCCGATGCATGAGCTTCGCGGCCTTTGCGCGGGTCCAGCCGAAAGGTCCCGATCTGCTGATCAAGGCCTCGGCGTATCCGTCGAGCAGCCCTTCAAACCCTCAATCGACAGCATTGAGCAATCCAATTGGCGTTCGTTCGGCCAAGCCCCTATCAAGGGTGCGATCCAAAGTGGCAGGCGAAAATGAAGGGAGGCCGATTACGATGACACCGCATTTGAATACAAGTAGCGGCGCGGAACGGATTGATGAAGACACGCGTGAAGGCGAGATCGCTCGCAGAAACGTGCTTTTCGGGCTGTGGGCCGGGAGGCATGCAGGACTGGAGGGCGACGCCCTTGAGGCTTACGCTCTCTCGGTTCACTTGGCTGATCACCGGATTCCAGGCCATGATGACGTGATCGCGAAAGTTGCCGCCGACCTGGCTTGCCGCGGGAAGCCGATGAGCGACCGGAGATTGCGCATTTGTTTTCGCGAGATGGCGCTGCGAGCCAGTCTGTAGCTTCTCTCAGTCGCCATCGCAAATTGGCGATTTGGATAGTGCGTGGAGGCGATAATGCGTAGCGACGACAAAAACTTGAGGACCGACGCCTGAAGCTTTGAGATCGGGCGGCGGAGGACCTCTCATAAAACGCACCCCACCGCGCCGAAGAAGCAGCTTCAAAAGCTTGTTTGAATAGAAAGGGCTGCGTTGAGGCAGATCAACCTCAATGTGGCCCGGGAAGTCGATACTGCGATTTGTTCGCGACTACATATGCAGATTAGGGAACCCGATGGCTGTCAAGGATGTTCTTCTCGCACTCACGACCTATCCGGACCCCACACCGGTGTCCGCGGTAGAGGAAGCGATCGCGTTCGCATCTGCTGTTGGAGCCCAAATCTCGGCCATCGCTTGTGCGGTCGAAATTCGAGCTCCTGGAAGTTTCTTGGCCGATATGGTGATGGATATTCAAGCAATGGCTGCTGCTGAGTCCAGAAAGAGCGCGACGAATGCGGAGAGCCTTCTAACCGCCTTCCGAGATGCCGCGGAGAAGCAGGGGGTCTTCCAAGATCGAATACTGGATCGGTGCTTGAAGCCGGAGGTCCCCGAACTGCTTGTCGAGTATGCCCGTCTCCGAGATCTAACTATCGTACCTCTTCGGGAGGGCGACAATGATGAGCAAGGATGCGCCGAGGCGATAATTTTCGGTTCCGGACGCCCCACACTTATTATCCCACAACCGCGAAAACGCGCTGATGCATTTGCCCTTGATACGGTACTTATCGCCTGGGATTACAGCCGGCCTGCGTCCCGGGCCGTGGCAGATGCCCTTCCGATTCTGCAAAAAGCGAAGCGCGTAATTGTAATCACAATTACAAACGAGAAAGCAATTGATACGCCGTTGTCCGGCGCTGAGCTGGCGAAGTATCTGGCGCGTCATGGCGTTCAGGTCGTTCTTGACACCGTCGACGCTGAGGGTCGTGCTATTGGAGATGTCCTCAGGTCTTGTGTTGCCTCGCGGAACGCCGATCTTCTGGTTATGGGAGCCTATGGTCACTCGCGTGTGCGAGACTTCATTATGGGAGGGGCAACCAAGAGCATGATTGCTCAACCGCCGCTCCCGATAATGCTCTCACATTGATTGGACACGCAGAGGACGTCCGTCGCCTGTCGCGATCAGGATGTCCACTGAGTCGCCGGATGACTTGCCGACCCCGCGCGAGGACCTTGCGATGACGATGGACGACGATCCGGCGCACGTGCAGGTCGCCCTGCGGCGCTCGCTTACGGTTAGGCCGCTCTCGTCTACGGGCTCGACCTTGCGGCACAGTTGACCGGGGTCGCCTTGACGCTTTCAATCGCGATTGCCGCCGCGGCCGGCGACGGCGGCCACCGCGGCGAAGGTGCGCAGGTGTCGAGATCGAACGGTGGGGGCGGTGCTGGCATGAGACGATCTAAGCCTTTTCAGCAGGTTTGCCTGAGCTCACATGCATGGGTCCGCCCCTGATGTCGAATCGGCAGATCCGTTGAAGTGGAAACTCGATCAGGAATGCCGCGATGGCGAGGATTAGGATGGCCCCGCATCCATGAGCAGTGTGGCAGTAGAAATCCCACTCAACTGATGGCGGCGGCGAGACCGAGGCGGGCATCCGCGCCATGGGGGACACCTGCGAGCCAGCGGGCTTCAGGATAAGGATAATTCGGAGCTTGAACGTTCATGATGATAACCCTTCGGTGCTCCGTCGCGGAGAGCGTCGAAGAGTTGGGCTAGTGCCGCTAGGTGGGACCGCTATTGCGGCTTACCTTTGGACCTTTCGGTTGTCGATTGCGCGGGGCTGCCAGGCACCCAGCCGGTTGGTAACGCCGCGGGCTCGGCCGGCATTGCGCCACGGGTACGCAGCAGCGAAAGGGCGATCGAGCCGCCGATCAGGACCGCAGTAATGAGAAGCGCCAGCTCCGTCGGGATGAATTTTTCGCCATAGAAATAGTTGGCGATCATCTTACCGCCGACCACGACGAGGATCAGTGACAACGCGTACTTAAGGTAGATGAAACGCGGCACGATCCTAGCAAGCGCGAAGTAAAGCGCACGGAGGCCGAGGATGGCGAATACGTTCGCAGTATAGATGATGAACGGATCCCGTGATACGGCGATGATCGCCGGGATCGAGTCGACCGCAAACACGAGGTCGGTGAACTCGACCATCATGAGGACAAGGAAGAGCGGCGTCGCGAACAGCGCGCCGTTGCGCCGCACGAAGAAGCGCTTGCCTTCGTAGCTCTCGGTCACGCGCAAGCGCCGTCGCAGGAGCTTGAGAACTACGTTATTATTGATATCGGGCTTAGCATCGGCGACCAGCAGCATCTTCACGCCGGTGACAATCAGGAAGGCGCCGAACACGGTGGCCATCCACGCGAACTTGTCAATCAACTGCACCCCAGCGAAGATCAGGATGCCGCGCATGACCAACGCGCCGAGAATCCCCCAGAACAAAACCCGGTGCTGATACTGTGCCGGAACGGCGAAGTAGGTGAAGATGAGGACGATGACGAAGATGTTATCGACGCTAAGCGATTTCTCGATGAGATAGCCGGTCAGGAACTCGACACCGGCCTGCTCTCCGCGGATCCAGAAGAGGCCGCCGGCGAAGAGTAGCGCCAAAACGATATAGAAGAGGCTTAGCCATAAGGCTTCGCCGACCTTAATCTCGCGTTCCTTCCGGTGAAGGACACCGAGATCAAGAGCAAGCAAAGCCAGGACGAACAGGTTGAAGCCGAGCCACGCCCAAACGGTCTCTCCCATCATCGAGTCCTCCAAGTGTACTCGCCGCAATTCCGACGCCGACTCAAAATTCTCAGCTTTGCCACTCTGTCCCATCAGCGACCGCCTCACGCCACCTGGACTCGGCCAAGCGAATCGACCCAGACATAACGGGTGACGCCACTATCCCCATAATGCGCGCGGCACCAAGCGAACCTGATCCTCGTCCTCTCCTCAGGCTTGTCGGACGCCTGCCGCACGTGCCTGTAGCCTTATCCATCAGCGGCAGGTGTCCGACAAGCCGTAAACAAGACTAACCGGATGACACTTCACCGAGACAATCGGGACACATTTTGCCGGACGGGCAAGGGCATCTGGCAAACCCTGCTACCTGCGCGGTCATTACGCGCATCGCCTACATTTGCCTCGCATATCGCCCAGCTACGAGGTTATGCTCGCCGCGTTCGTGAATAATATTGGCGCGGCCGACCAGGAGGTCGTCCACCGGACCAATGCGTTCGGGCTCCTTATCTTTGTAGGGCATGGCATGTAACACGTAGCGCATAGCGTTGAGCCTAGCGCGCTTCTTGTCATCGGACTTTATCACTGTCCAAGGCGAATCAGCGGTGTCAGTGTGAAAGAACATAGCCTCCTTCGCGCGGGTGTAGTCGTCCCATTTGTCGAGCGAGGCGAGATCGACCGGCGAGAGCTTCCACTGCTTGAGCGGGTGAACCTCCCGCTCCTTGAAACGTCGGCGCTGCTCTTCGCGGCTCACCGAAAACCAGAACTTCATGAGGTGGATCCCGCTGCGAACGAGGTTGCGTTCGAACTCCGGCACCTGACGCAGAAACTCTTCATATTCCGCTTGCGAGCAGAAGCCCATCACATGCTCGACGCCGGCGCGGTTATACCAGCTACGATCAAACAGCACTATCTCGCCGGCGGTCGGGAGATGTTGGACGTAGCGCTGGAAATACCATTGTCCGCGTTCGACCTCGCTCGGCTTCTCGAGCGCTACCACCCGCGCGCCGCGCGGATTGAGATGCTCCATGACCCTCTTGATCGCGCCGCCCTTGCCGGCCGCGTCCCGGCCCTCGAACAGAAGAATGAGTCTCTGCTGCGTTGCCTTCATCCATGCCTGCAGCTTTAGTAGCTCCGTTTGCAAGACGAATTTCTGATCCTCATAGTCACGCCGCAGCATCTTGAACTTGTAGGGATAGCCGCGCCGCCAGTCGTCGGCGAGTTCGTCGCTAGTGCGGCGCTGACTGTGTTCGCGCAGGGGAACCGTCGGTTTGATCCCATCGGGCGCGGAAGGACTCGCGGTGCCAGCCTCCGCATTCTTGGGCTCCTCGAATACGGATCGCAGGCGTGCCGCATCATCCGGCGCTGCGCCGGCCAGTATCGCCTTTATTGGCTCGCTGTCCGGTGCGAGTTCTGGTGGACCGTGCCGGATCGCCTCGATGGCTGCGACCGCTGCCTGCTGCTTGCCTTTCGTCGCCTGCTCGACAACGAACTTATGTATGTCATCGGTCGTGAGCGTGGGCGCTATGTCGCCCTGCTTTACCAGAGCATTCGGGGGCTTCGCGGCTTTAGCGACCTTGCCGCGCGCCGGCGACTTGTTCTGGCGGCCGGTAACACTGCTGCCTGTAGCTCTGACTTGATCGTGCACTCTTTGCTCCCAAACCCAGATGCCCGCTGCGCAATGACGTAGGGACAAATCAGCCATCCGACATCGCAGTGTGAGATTGGCCGCCAGAGGGGCCCGAATCCGGCATGAAGTTTATCTGTGTGCTGGCCCGGCGGTCCCACATGATGAGGTGCCAAGGTAGTGATTTTCGACAACTGCCAGGTCAATCACGGTAACGATCAATCGGCTCCTGTGCTTCGCTCGACGCAGGCTGTTTGGAACGGCGACGCACTTTCACAATGGCAATCGACTTTTGCTTGCCTCGCCGCGCGCCGGTATTTCATATTGACGAAGGTCTTCCTTCATGAAATTCGACTGAACTTCCATAGGCTGCGCGCCAGTCTTCATCGTTGCTTCTCCTTCAACGTGAAAGCGTTATCCTCTTGGCGGCTCGATTTGGGAAACGAGTTTTCCCGCTGTTTGCCATTGGAAAAGCCGATGCATGATCTTCACGGTCTGGCACCGGTCCAGCCGAGAGGTTCCGATCTGCCTGATCAAGGCCTCGGCTAATCCGTCGAGCAGCCCTTCAAACCCTCAATCGACAGCATTGAGCAATCCAATTGGCGTTCGTTCGGCCAAGCCCCTATCAAGGGTGCGATCCAAAGTGGCAGGCGACGATGGAAGAAGGTCAGTTAGTTACGATGACACTGCATTTGAACACGAGCAGCGGCGCGGAACGCATTGATGAGGACACGCGTGAAGGCGAGATCATTGACCGACTTGGGTTGGAGTCCTGGCAAATAACCTGATGGAGAAATGCAACATGAAAGCCGTGAATGTGACCGAGCAGTTGAACGCCATGCCACGCATGTTTCTGACTTCGGAAATGTCGGACTCGCTGCGGAAGAACGCATGCTCTTACTGGAAGAATCAGGACAAGCTGGTTGATAACATGCAGACGTTCGCAAATGGTTGGTTCGAGCGACGCCATGCTGGAACTCATGCCGCGCTGGAAGCCGCACAACGGATGTTCAAAGCCGAAACTTCGGTCGATCTGGTCCGCGAGTATCAGGACTGGGCCAGGGGTGCTTTCCAGCGGCTGATGGCCGATGGATTGGCCTGCCAACAACAATCCATCGCGGTCGCTCGCGCTATTGCGCCGCCATTGGCACTACTGGGCAGCGAGAAGCAGACGGACGCTTCGCCGTCCGAAGCGAGGGGGGCCGCCCCCGTCAAGGCAGCGTGACTCCAAATCCGGGGCCGTGGCCGGCAACGCACATGTGGCGGGCCGGGCATTGCATCTTGGAACGATCGGTCAAACGATCGACAGCGATCGCAGAAATATCACTGTGATCAGCGCTGGCGCGATATAGCGTATGGAAATGGGCCACAATCGCGCCAGCCACCTTCGCCGAAATCCGACGGCCTGTGGCATCTTGCCCATTCGATACGTGCCGTCGGTCATGATCGCGATTGTCCTTTCTGCGATCGCTTTCGATATTATTATCCGGCGCCATCATGGCATCCAATCTAACCCGATATGCTTCTACAACCGCTGGCTCCAAACACACCATAATTTCGGTTATGATGAAACCGCAAGCAGGCCGGTTGCAGCAGTCGCTGCTGCTGGTGGGGCCTCGTCGCCAATAATCTGCTGTTTCATCATCTCTATCTCAGGCTGATTGAGCGTCTCGCTCTTGAGCAGTTGCTCCGCTGTGCGATCGAGCAAGGCACGGTTGCGCTCTAGAATGCTGACCGCACGAGCGAATCCGGCATCGACCAGCGCGCGAACTGCGCCATCCACCGCGCGGGCGGTGTCCTCGCTGTAGGCGCGAGGTTCCGGCATCGACGGAATGCCCTGCAGAAATGGAGAGCGGTCGCGGTCATAGGCGACGTTGCCGAGCGCCTCGCTCATTCCGTAACGCAGCACCATCGCGCTGGCAATATCGGTAACGCGAGCGAGGTCGTCTGCGGCTCCCGTCGATATCTCGCCGAACACCACATGCTCCGCCGCGCGGCCGCCCAGCAGCACGGCCATCTTGTGCTCCAACTCTGCGCGACTCATCAGATAGCGGTCCTCAGTCGGTCGCTGGATCGTATAGCCGAGCGCGCCGACACCACGCGGAATGATGGACACTTTATGCACGGCGTCGCTACCGGGTAACGCCAGCGCCACCAGGGCGTGGCCGAGTTCGTGGATCGCCACCACTTTGCGTTCATGCGGATTGATCAAGCGGTTGCGCTTCTCCAGCCCAGCGATGATGCGCTCAACGGCATTGTTGAAGTCGTCCATGGTCACCGAATCACCATTGCGCCGCGTGGCAAGCAATGTCGCCTCGTTGACCAGATTGGCGAGATCGGCGCCGGTAAAGCCCGGCGTCAGTGCCGCGATCTCTTCCGGCTTCACGTCGACGCCAAGCTTCGCTTTCTTCAAGTGGACAGCAAGGATATCCTTGCGACCCTTCTTGTCCGGCTTGTCAACGAGAACCTGACGGTCGAACCGCCCGGCGCGCAGCAACGCGGGGTCGAGAATCTCAGGACGGTTGGTAGCGGCCAGCAATACCACGCCGCCCTTTGGGTCGAAACCGTCGAGCTCGGCCAGCAGCTGGTTAAGCGTCTGCTCCTTCTCGTCATGCCCGCCCAGGCTGTAGGCGCCACGGGCGCGGCCGAGCGAATCGAGCTCGTCGATGAAGACGATGGCAGGCGCGATCTTGCGCGCCTGCTCGAACAGATCACGCACCCGGGCAGCGCCGACGCCAACAAACATCTCCACGAACTCCGAGCCTGAGATCGAGAAGAACGGAACGCCGGCCTCGCCAGCCACTGCGCGCGCCAGCAGCGTCTTGCCCGTACCGGGCGGGCCGACGAGCAGTATCCCCTTCGGGGCACGGCCACCGAGCCGGCCGTAACCCTCCGGGTCCTTCAGGAAATTGACGATCTCTACCAGCTCTTCCTTTGCCTCGTCGACGCCGGCCACGTCGGCAAAGGTAACCTTGGTTTCTTTCTCGACGAATACCTTGGCGCGACTCTTGCCGATTGACATCAACCCGCCACCAAGGCCCCCCTGGCCCATGCGGCGAATTACGAACACCCAAATCGCTCCGAAGATAGCCATTGGCAGGATCCAGGATAGCAGGTCGCGGATCCAGGTGCTCTCAATCACTCCTGTGTAGACTACATTGTGCTTATCCAGCTTCTCAGCCAGATCAGACTCGACCCGCGTGGTCACGAAATCCTTCAACCCATCGGGCTCCGCCTCTCTCAGAGAGCCACGGATACGATTCTGGGTAATCGCGATCTCGTTCACCTTGCCCTGATCCAGTAAAGCCTGAAACCGGCTGTAGGGGATCGGCGCAATCTTGGTACTTTGAACGTACAGATTCTGCAAAAACAAAATTCCGACCACTGCGGCAAACATGTACCAGAAATGGATCTGGGTCTTCTTGTCCATCGGACACTCCCTTCGCTTTCCTATTCTTAAGCATTGTTCACCGTAATCCATTCAGAATAACACACACGTCGAGGGCAGACTTGAGCGTCATCGGTCGATCGTGCCTTCACGTCTTCAGGAGCGAAGCAGCAAAGAGAGCCACAATCACGATTGGCACCGCATACCGGAGCAGTCCGAGCCATGCGCGACCAACCGGCCCGCTCAGGCCTGAAGCCTTTTCCGATAGAGCAGGTGCCCAGAACCACCCAACAAAGGCCGCGACTGCCAGGACCGACACTGGCAGCAGGATTTCGCCGACGATCATGTCATAAGTCTCAAGCAGGCCCATGCCCGCAAAGGTGATCGACTTGAGTGGACCAAATCCCAACGCCGTCGGGATGCCGAGAGCAAAGATCAAGCCAGCAATCTGCCACGCCGCACGCCGTCGCGAGGTCCCAGTCCGTTCTATCAGTGCGGCGACCGGCACCTCCAAGAGCCCGACTGCGCTGGTGAGAGCTGCGGCTAACAGAAGTCCGAAAAAGGCGATCGCGAACAGAGTGCCACCGGGCATCCGATCGAAAACTTCGGGCAGAGTGATGAAGGCAAGAGAGGGCCCGCTCGCCGGGTTGAGACCGAACGCAAATACGGCGCCGAAGATCGCAACACCGGCCACCAGCGCAAACAGCGTATCGGCAACCGCGCCTAGGAGCGCGTTGCGGGTCAAGGATTGACCGGCCCCGGCGTAGGCACCGTAGGTCAGCATCGTACCGTAACCCACGCCGAGCGAGAAGAAGGCTTGGCCAAGTGCGGCCAGATAGACCTGCGGTCGTCCCAGTGCCGGCCAGTCGGGTAGAAACATGAACGCAAGACCCCTCCCCGAGCCCGGCAGGCTCAGACTGTAAAGCGCCAGTCCGACAATGACGACGGCGAGCGCCGGCATCAGAACCTTGCATAGTCGCTCGATCCCGGCGTTGACGCCGGCAGCCACGACCGCGGCGGTCGCGACCATGACGAGGCCTTGCCAGAGAATGGGCCAGGCGGTGTGCCCGGTGAAGTCTGCGAACGCCGCGCCGTGCCCGACTGCCGGCGCAGACGCAAAGCCGCTGGTCAACGCGACCATAAGATACCGTGCCACCCACCCGGCGACGACGGCGTAATAGGCCAGCGTCACGCAGCAGGCGACGACCGCGAGCCAGCCGATCGCCGTCGTCACACGATGGCGCGAAATGCGAGGATAGGCTGAGGTAGGATCAGCGCCGCCGGCGCGCCCCAGCGCGAACTCGGCGACCATGACAGGCAGACCGATGAAGGCGATGGCCAACGCATAGATCAAAATGAATGCGCCGCCGCCGTTCTCACCCGCCAGGTAGGAAAAGCGCCAGATGTTGCCGAGCCCTATCGCCGAGCCGATGGTTGCCAACAGGAAGCCATGACTCGACGACCAAGTTGCGGAGTTGGCGGATCTATCAAGGTTCACAAATAATCTCCAGGGATCAATGACCGAGTTGCTATTTCAATAACTGCGCTGCCGCCGATTATGGTCCATGCGACGGATGACGTCGCGAAGCACACCCAGAAGATCAAGGCAAGAAGAACGCCCCGCCGTACAGGTGTGATGGTCACGATCCTTGCCGCCGCGACCGGCGATTACGTGGCAGTCCACTGCTTCGCGGGCGATGTTCAATCCTCCGCCGGGCAGACCGTCGAGGAGTTCGCGCGCGTGCGCCCACGAGAAGTGGTGGCGAATTCGTCATAGTCTAAAAGGTTGGCACCAGCACGCTCCTCACGACGTTTTGGAGTTCGCTTCCCTTCCATCGTCGCTGGTTCCCAAGTGGGGACTAGCCTGTGCGCCCACCCGTTGTTGAAAACTTGGACTATCAATCAGGGCCAAGCCTTGATCCAGGTCAACACACACACCGATCATCGCAGTGGCGTCTCGAACCACGCGCGGAAATTGGCGGCGAAATGAAGGGATGAGGCGTGGCTTGGTTGAGCGCATCAGGAAAGTCAACCGCGCTGGTTAGTACGATAACAATACTGGCAGATGGGGACCTTTCAGAATTGTCCGGGTTGCACCGCCAAACACGATTTGCCTCACTCGGGAGTGTCCGTAAGCTCCCATGACCAAAAACCCGGCACCGCGTTGTAGCACCTCAGTCATGATCTGCTCGCCTACAGGCTCGCCACTGAAGTGGACTTCTTCATATCTCGCGCTGATGTCATGTGCTTTAAGATGCCGCACTAAATCGAGCCCACTCGGCAAACGGTCCAGCGGCTTCTCCTGGGTGATTGTCAAAATGTCTACGGCGGTCGCCTCGCGCAGGACCGGCAGCGCATCATGGACCGCCCGGGTCGCGGGGCGGCTGCCATCCCAAGCCACGACAACATGACCCAAAGCACAAACGATATCGCGATCGTTCGGAAGCACGATCAAGGGCCGGCCGGAGCCGAAGAGCACTTCCTCAATGATTGGGACTTGCAACCCGCCCACCTCTTCATGTGAGGGCAAGAGTGCGCAGTCATAAAGTCGGGCCATTTCCATCACAACGTCAGGTATCTCGGCAGAAACGCATCTCTTGTAATGCGTGCTGTCCAAGACATTGCGGTGACCCGCCATCTCCTCAAACAAAGCACCGGCGCGAAGCGCGGCGTCGTGATTCTTGGCGCGCTGCTTGAGAAGGAATTCAACAATGGATGCCGTGTCAGAGTCAGTTGCTCTATCTGTTTCCGAATAGTCAATGAAATCGACCTCGACAACGAGCCCAGCAAGCCGCGCTTGGAGCGCGGCTGCGAACCTGGCCGCATATTCAGTCATTCGACGAGCCGTATCACCTGTGCTCGTGTAAACCAGAATTTCTCTGTACATGCCGCCCTCCCAAATCGACAACGCCTTCAGTCACCCGATCAGAGCGGCGCAGACAGCAAATTTCACCCAGACCAGAACCGTTGCGGTCATCACGGCTAAGCCCGCGGAATACCTCTGGACGCAGAGCACGCGAATGTCGTGATTTGACTCGCAATGTCTTCTCGGTATCAAGATTGATACGCCGAATCTCTAATTCTGGGCGCGCATTCTCATCTGCATTCATCCCAAGCTCTCCTGTGGCTGAATGCCGCAACTTAACTATAGAATGAACCTACGCGACCGGTCTGTCGCCAGCTTGCGATGGATCAAGGCTCTCCCGCTGGGCGGCGAAGTCACGGCGATCTATCCGGTTGGCGGCGCAACCGGACAACTCCTTCGCCGCATCGTTGAGAAAGAGGGCATCCACGGACTGACATTTGAGGTGCTCGACGAGACCCGCCTCAGCTTTACGGTCTTGGAGAATGAGACCGGCGACGAATATCGGTTTGTCTTGCCCGGGCCTTCGCTCAGCGAGCCGGAATGGCAGCAGTGCATACAAGAGCTCCGGCACCTGTCGGATCGACCGGGCATTCTGGTCATGAGCGGAAGCTTGCCTCCCGGAGTGCCGGATGACTTCTACGCCAGGGTCGCACGAATGGCGAAAGACTGGGGCACTAAGCTCGTGCTCGATTCTTCCGGACCGGCCTTATCGGCCGCCGTGCAGGAAGGCATGTACCTCATCAAGCCAAATCTACGCGAACTGAGGGAGCTGACGGGACAAGCTCTCGAAGACGAGAAATCCTGGCTGGCCGCGTGCCGTGCCCTGGTGGACGCCGGGCGCGCCAAGGTCGTCGTGTTGACACTCGGAGACCAAGGCGCCCTGCTGGTGACCCACGACGCTGTGTTGCGGGCATTGGCGCTCCCGATTGAACCGGCGAGCACTGTCGGCGCTGGCGATAGTTTCCTTGGCGCCATGGTTTGGGCTCTTGCATCTGGCCAAGATCTGGCCGACGCATTCCAGTACGGCATCGCAGCCGGTTCCGCGGCGCTCATCACCCCAGGCACGGAATTGTGCAGCCGCGAAGACGTCGGGCGACTGTACAGTCAGGTGACCATTCACAGCATTTGAACCGCGCCATTGCTGACACCGGCGGTCAATTGCCGTGGACGCGGGATCCCTTGGCGCAGAGCCACTGCGTCACGTTTATGATCATACGGTGTTGGAAACGCTGGCGTTCTTACCGGCTGCTTCCGCCGCCGCGACCTTGCGCTTAACAGCGATGAAGCTATCGGGGCTGACGGAAATGGAGTCGATGCCGCAGGCGACCAGGAATTCGGCGAACTCGGGGTGGTCGCTCGGCGCCTGTCCGCATAGTCCGATCTTGGCACCAGCCTTGTGAGCCTCGCGGATGACGCTGCTGATCATCCACTTCACCGCCTCGTCCTGCTCATCGAACAATTCCGCAAGTTCCTCGGAATCGCGGTCGACGCCGAGCGTGAGCTGGGTCAAGTCGTTGCTGCCAATCGAAAATCCGTCGAACCGCTCGGCGAATGCCTGCGCCAGGATGACATTCGAGGGGATTTCGCACATGACGTACACCTCGAGACCATTCTCGCCGCGCCGCAGCCCGTTTTCGGCCATGACGTCGAGGACGCGGTCCGCCTCCTTGATCGAGCGGCAGAATGGGATCATGACGATGACGTTACGGAAGCCCATCTCTTCACGCAGGCGGCGGATCGCCCGGCACTCCAATGCGAAACCGTCGCGATAGCGTGGCGAATAGTAGCGCGAGGCACCACGGAACCCGATCATCGGATTCTCCTCATGGGGTTCGAAGGCGGCGCCGCCGATGAGATTGGCATATTCATTGGTCTTGAAGTCGCTCATGCGGATGATGACCGGCTTGGGATGCTGAGCGGCTGCGATGCGCGCGAGTCCGCGCGCCAGGCGGTCGACGAAATATTCCGTCTTGTCCGCGTAGCCTTGGGTGAGGTCGGCAATGGTTTGCTTGGCATCTCGATCTTCGAGCGTGTCAAAGTGGACCAGCGCCATTGGGTGCACTTTGATGTGGTTGCTGATGACAAACTCCATGCGTGCAAGCCCGACGCCGTCTGCGGCAATTCGCCACCAGCGGAACGCCGCTGCCGGGTTGCCAAGGTTGAGCATGATCTGGGTGCGGGTCGGTGGCAGGTTGCTGAAGTCAAGCTTCTCGACCTCGTATTCGGCGAAACCTTCGTAGACGAAGCCCTGGTCGCCCTCAGCGCAGGATGCGGTAACCTCCTGTCCGTCGGACAAGAGTCGCGTCGCATCGCCGGTTCCCACAATGGCCGGCAGGCCGAGCTCGCGGCTGACGATAGCGGCGTGCGACGTGCGTCCGCCGCGATCGGTAACGATCGCCGCCGCCCGCTTCATGATCGGCACCCAATCGGGGTCGGTATTCTGCGTCACCAGAACGGCGCCATCGACGAAGCGATCGATGTCGCGAGCGCTCTCGATCAGGCAGACACGACCGGTCACGACCGCTTCGCCGATGCTCAGGCCGGTGACAAGCGTGCGGCCCTTCGATTTGATCCGATAGGATTTGTACTCGCCCACCTCCCTGCGCGATTGCACTGTCTCAGGTCGTGCCTGAACGATGAACAATTCGCCGGTCTCACCGTCCTTGGCCCATTCGATGTCCATCGGGCAGCCGTAGTGGTCCTCGATCACACAACCCCAGCGACCTAATGTAAGGATTTCCTGGTCCGTCAGGACGAAAGCGGTACGGTCCGCCTTGGAGGTTGGCACGGTGCGGGTGGGCCGGTCGCCTTCCCGCGCATAGATCATCTTCTGTGCCTTTCCGCCCAGCCGCTTCTCGACGATTGGCGTCAGGGATGGGTCCGGGAGCAGCGGCTTGAACACCTGATATTCGTCGGGATCGACCGTGCCTTGAACGACAGTCTCCCCCAGCCCCCATGCGGCATCGATCACCACGATCTTGTCAAAGCCGGTCTCGGTGTCGATCGTGAACATGACCCCGGCACTGCCGACGTCCGAGCGCACCATGGTCTGAACGCCGACGGAAAGCGCGACCTTAAGGTGATCGAAGCCTTTGGTCTGCCGGTAGCTGATGGCGCGGTCGGTGAAGAGCGACGCAAAGCAACGTCGGCAGGCGTCGAGCAACGCTGCTTCGCCGCGAATATTGAGAAACGTCTCCTGCTGTCCGGCAAAACTGGCATCTGGAAGGTCCTCGGCCGTCGCGCTCGACCGCACGGCCACATCGGCATCCGCCCGCCCTACACGCCGGCAAAGCTCCCTGTAGGCTCCGCCGATGGCGGCGGCCGTATCATTCGGCCACCTACCGCCAAGGATGGCGCGACGGATCGTCTGCCCGGCCTCCGCCAACGACGTCCGGCCCACCTGCAACTCCTCGAGCGTGGTTGCGATGGTATCTCTCAGTTGGTTGGAATCGATGAAGTGCCAAAAGGCCTGAGCCGCAGTTGCAAAGCCTAGCGGAACAGCGACGCCCCGTTCGCCGAGATGGCGCACCATCTCGCCGAGTGACGCATTCTTCCCGCCGACGCGCGCGACATCGGCCCGCCCTATTTCTTCAAACCAGATCACCTCGTCTGCTCGCGTGGGCATCGGATCCTCCTTGTTATGATCTTGCTGGCATCGTGCCCAATCAGGTGTCGTTAATCCTCGGATTTCGCCGCCGTAGCCCGCCCAAACCTCTCGAACAGGTCCATCGGTATCGGAAATACGATCGTGGAACTCCGCTCGCCTGCAATATTCTGCAGTGCGCCTAAATACCGCAGCTGCATGGCTTCCGGCCGGCCGGACAGAATTGTGCCTGCCTCAGCGAGCTTCTCCGCCGCCTGCTGTTCGCCCTCGGCGTCGATGATCTTCGCACGCCGCAGGCGCTCGGCCTCGGCCTGCTTGGCGATGGCACGCACCATAATCTCGTTCAAATCGATATGCTTTAGTTCGACATTCGAGACCTTGATGCCCCACGCGCCGGTTTGCTCGTCGAGGATACGCTGGACATCAGCGTTGATCTTGGTGCGTTCCGCCAGCATTTCATCGAGTTCATGTTGACCGACCACTGAACGCAAGGTCGTCTGCGCGAGTTCGCTGGTGGCTATATTGTAATGTTCAACCTGAATAATGGCCTTTTCCGGATCCATGACTCGATAATAGATCACGGCATTGACCTGGACCGACACGTTGTCGCGCGAGATGACGTCCTGGGGTGGGACGTCAAGCACTCGCGTTCGCAGGTCGACCCGCACCATCTGCTGGATGAACGGCACGACGATAACCAGTCCGGGCCCCTTCACCTTCCAGAAGCGCCCAAGCATAAACACGACTCCGCGCTCGTATTCCCTCAGGATACGAAACGAATAGCCAAGCAGGGCGAGAGCGATCAGGACGGGTATCGCAAACCCGGTAAGAGCCGGAATGTCGAACGGAAACAGCATGGAAGCCTCCATTTATTTGGATGTGACAAGAAGCGTTAGATTCTCGCGTTGAACGACCAGCACAGCGTCACCGGGAGCGAAGGGCAGTTTGGCGCGGGCATTCCACATTTCACCGTGGACACGAATGCGGCCTTGAAGTCCGCTCCACTCGATCACCTCTCCGACGCTTCCGATCATCTGTTCTGCGCCGGTCAGGGCCGGACGACTTCGAGCCGTCACAGCAGCACCCAGCGCGAACAGGGCGAGAGCGCCGGTCGTCGCTGCCGAGGCGATGATCAGCGGCAGCGAAACTGAAATATCGATATCGGCTCCGGCCGGATCGAACAGGAACAAGGAGCCGGTGACGAACGCGGTCAGCCCGCCAATACCGAGAATTCCGAGGCCCGGCGTAAACACCTCTGTGATCATCAGGGCGATACCGAGCACGATCAAGCCCAGCGCGGCATATTGCACCGGAAGCGCGGTCAGGGCCGTCAATCCGAGCAGCAAGCAGACCGCGCCGATAACACCGGCCACAAGCCCACCAGGGTTCCAGAACTCGAACAAAATCCCGTACATGCCGATGAGCAGCAGGATGAACGCGACGTTGGGATCCGAAATGACACCCAGGAGCCGGGTACGCCAATCCGGCCCGAACACAATTCGCGTCGCCCCATTCGTCGTTATCGTGTGCTCGACAGCATTGATCGTGATCTTGCGGCCATCAATTTTCGTAAGCAGGTCGTCGAGACCAAGGGCAACCACATCGATCACGCTTTCCTTAAGCGCATCCTCTGCGGTGAGAGTCGCGGCGTCCCTCACCGCCTTCTCGGCCCATTCGACGTTGCGACCGCGCAGCTGGGCAAGACTGCGCAGCATCGCTATCGTGTCATTGAGTGTCTTGCGCTGGGCAGCTGTATCGGCTGCAGGATTTGCCTTGTCCTTGTCCTTTTCGTCCCGCTGGGGCGCTGTTGGGCGTGGGAGTCCGGGAAGGCCGCCGAGGTCAACTGGCGTCGCAGCTCCAATGTTGGTGCCCGGCGCCATTGCTGCGACATGGGCTGCGTAAACGATAAAAGTTCCCGCGGAAGCGGCGCGAGCTCCGCCTGGAGACACGTAAACGATCACAGGTATCGGGGAGGTCAGGATTTGCCGGACGATGTCACGCGTCGCAGCGACAAGACCGCCAGGCGTATCGAGATGAATCACCAGATAGCGCGCATTCTCCTGCCGCGCCTTCGCAATCGCGTCAACGACCAGCCGCGTCGCCGCGACTCCGATCGCGCCTCTAATTTCAGTGATAAGGATGCCCCCATCTCGCTCGGCAGTGCGGGTTGAAAGCGAAGACGCCGCAATCAGCGCGACAAGGCCAAACACAGTCAGCATCCATTGCCGCAATCGGGACGCCCGATTGGTACTCATCACCTGTTCCCCAATCACGATGACGTCTTGTTTGGGTTGCTAGCCCGATGGTTCAGACAACCGCTTTCCGACCGGCGATCGCACCAGCAATGACCCGTTGGCCTTCTCGATACCGGCCGGGCTCAACGAAGATAGCCGCTTTCATCCGGCCATACATCTACTCGTATTCTTGAGTTGCATTTGGAGGCGATGCTTGACCTGGATCAACAGAACACAAACAACTCGTGGTGAAATAACTTTCCAGAACTATCCATCGCGCATCGATTCACCGCGAGGCGCGCTGAAAATGAATGACCCGCATGGCGCGGAAGTCCATTCTGAGATAACCGCTTTGGAAGTTATGCGGGTGAAATGAAGCCGGCTTGAGCTGAATCAAATCGCGAACTCGACTTTGCGCTTTAATGAAAATGTGGCGCAACGGCGACCGCAACCCTTGAGGCGCGGAGAGCGACCATGCTGAAGAATGTTCTAGTTCTTATTCCGTCGGAACGCCTGATACGTCCGGTGGTCGATGGCGCCATCTCGCTGGCGGTTTCGCACGCTTCCCATCTCCGCGCGATTTCGGTCGGATATGAAACCACGAGCCTGGGCTTCCCGGTCGATGTTGGCGGCGCGGCGGTCGCCGCGGTCTTTGAGATCGAGCAGGAACGCGCGCTGGCACGAGCCAATGCGGCGCTTGCCGTATTCGAAACCGAAGCCCGCTACGCCGACATCGCCTATAATTCACAGGCAATGGCCAGCGCGCCGGCGGACGCCGCGGCAGCCGTGATCGCCTCGGCGCGGCTGCACGATTTGACGATCGTCCTGCAGCCCGAGCCTGAGCGCCAGACGTACGACAACGTCATGCCGCAGGAAATATTGTTTGAGTCGGGAGGACCGGTCCTCTTTGTCCCTTATGTCCACAAAGGCCCCCTGGAGGCGAAGCGGATCGGAATTGCGTGGGACGGCAGCCGCCTCGCCGCGCGGGCGCTTCGCGATGCGGCGCCGTTCCTGAGGCGGGCGAAGGCCATCACCATCATCAGTATCAATGAACAGGCGCCGGCTGAGGCATCCGCAAAGGCCGTGTCAGCCCATTTGGCGCGATATGGCGTGACCGTGCGGATCCAGCAGATGAATGCCGACCACGCAGATATCCAGCCGAGCATCCTGTCGATCGCGGCGGACGACGGTCTCGATCTGATCGTGATGGGCGGTTATGGTCATTCGCGGCTGCAGGAGCGGATTCTTGGCGGCGTCACGCGCGACATGCTCCAATCCATGACGGTACCGACCCTGATGTCGCATTGACAGCCAGGAGCGAGAGAGAGAGAATTTGCGGCGATGGTCCTCGCCTCTCGTGGACCGCTGCTTCGGCTTCAAAAGTGTGATGACCCGCTTCCCAGTCGCAACGAAATTCGCGTCGAGCAATGCGCGTGCTGAGTCTGCCGAGCCTTCACGTCATCGATGTGGAACTCCCGACATCAAGACCCGATCATTCCCGGTCATGAGTTGTCGGCCGCGCAGCATGGCGGCCGAAAAACCAACAGGATCCGCGCAAGGGGATGGCGACATGATGGCTATCGCAAGCTAGTTCGTCGGCAGCATCGAGAACCGCTCGCCCGGCCGCCGCAGGTTCAGCGCATCGGCGCCGGCGTCATGTTCGGTGACCGCATCGACGCTCGCCGATGACGGACCGCGCCGGCATCGCTCGACCATGGCTGCGACGACATCCGCCGGCCCGGCGAACAACGCCTCGACGCTGCCGTCCCTGACGTTGCGCACCCATCCCTCGAGATCGTGCGCCCTCGCCCGGTGCTCGACCCAGGCGCGATAGCCGACGCCCTGCACCCGGCCCCGGATCGTCACCTGACGGATCGCGATGCTCATTCTATTTCTTGAGACCCAGAAATTCGGCGCTGCGCGCCTTCACATCGGCCTCGCGCGTGGCGCGGCCGGTCAGGTCCGATGATGCAAGGCCTTTCAGGGCCTTGGGCGACTGGCCCTCACGCAATGCTTTAAGCGTTTCGTAAACCGCCTGCGTGGCGGCGGCGAACGGCGCGTGACCCTGCAGCGCGATCCGCACCCGCTGGCCTGCGAGAATGCCGGGATCGGACATCTCCTCAGGCGCGCCGCCGAGCACGATCGGCAGCGTGGTGGCGGCGGCGATGGCCTCCAGCTCGCCCGGCGTCTTCACGCCGGTGAAAAACAGCGCATCGACGCCGACAGCCTGATAGGCCCGGGCGCGCGCGATCGCATCCTCGATCGACGTCACCGATGCCGCCCCGGTGCGCCCCATGATGACCAGCGTGGGATCGCCCCGCCCGTCCAGCGCCGCCTTCATCTTGCCGACGCCCTCCTCCAGCGAAATCAGCTGGGTCTTCGTCACGCCGTAAGCCTGCGGCAGCAACGTATCCTCGATGGTGAGGCCGGCGGCACCCGCCGCTTCGAGCTCCTGCACGGTGCGGCGGACATTGAGCGCATTGCCATAGCCGTGGTCGGCGTCGACCAGCACCGGCAGCGCCGCGGCGCGCGACATCCGGCGCATCTGCTCGGCGAGTTCTGTCAGCGTGATCAACGTAATATCGGGATCGCCTAACACCGCGAGCGAAGCCACCGAGCCGCCGAACATGCCGAGTTCGAAGCCGACCTCTTCGGCGATACGAATCGACGTCGCGTCATAGACCGAACCGGGCCGAATGCAGGACGATCCCGACAGGATCGAACGCAACGCTTCGCGGCGACTGCGGAAAGCCATTTGGCACCTCTGTTTGTCATTCCGGGGCGATGCGCAGCACTACTGAGTCAGAAAGCCGCAGGTCAGAATCACGATTGGAGGCTTATTTTGCACTAGGGTCCAGACTCAATTGAGCCAATATGCGACGAGAGCGGCGAGATGAACAGCGGCCAAGAAATTCCGAGCGAGTTTGTCATATCGTGTTGCGATGCGGCGGAAGTCCTTGAGCCGGTAAAAGCAGCGTTCGATGACATT
>NZ_JAUYAN010000064.1 GCF_030693485.1 Bradyrhizobium sp.
TCGGACGCACTTCCACGCCCTTGCTCTTCATGTCGAGGAAGAACATCGTCAGACCCTTGTGCTTCGGCACCTTGGGGTCGGTGCGGGTGATGAGGAGACCATAGTCGGAATAATGCGCGCCCGAGGTCCAGATCTTCTGGCCGTTGACGATCCAGTTATCGCCCTGCTTCTCGGCGCGGGTGCGCAGGCCCGCGACGTCGGAACCGCCGGCCGGCTCCGAAAACAGCTGGCACCAGATCTGTTCCCCGGAGGCGAGCTTCGGCAGGTAATGACGCTTGTGCTCCTCGCTGCCGAACGCCATCACGGTCGGGCCGCACATGCCCTCGCCGATCTGGAACGGCTGCGTCAGCTTGCCGTAGACGCCCTCTTCCTGCTGCCAGATCACCTTCTCGATCGGCGTCGCACCGCGGCCGCCATATTCCCTAGGCCAGTGCAGGCAGGCCCAGCCGCCCTCGGCCTTCTTCCTCTGCCAGGCCTTGCCGACATCGACGATGTCATCCTTCTTCAGGCTGATGCGGCCGAGCGAGGACTTTGACAGTTCCGCCTCATATTGCTTCGGCGCGTTGGCGGCGATCCATGCCTTGGCCGTGGCGCGGAATTCGGCTTCCTTCGGGGTGTCATCGAAATTCATGGGCGTGATCCTTTCGTCAATCTCTGCCGTCGTCCCCGCGAACGCGGGGACCCATAGCCACAGGCTGTTACGTTTGAAAAGAAAGTTGCCACAGCCACCGCCTAAAATCGCTCTGCCGCGGCGTATGGGGCCCCGCGTTCGCGGGGACGACGATTGAGGGAGTTTTGCTACCCTCCATCAGCCTCTTCCCCTGGTCGGTATCTTGTTGAACGGCACGTCCTTGTCGACCCTGATGTCGCCGGGCAGGCCGAGCACACGCTCGGCGATGATGTTGCGCATGATCTCATCGGTGCCGCCCTCGACGCGGGTGCCGGGCGCCCGCAACAGCATCGCCTGGAATTTACCGGTGGCTTCGGCGTCCTCGGCTCCGCTCAGCACGCCGGCGGCGCCCTGCAGGTCGAGCGCGTAAGCCGCGACGTCCTGCACCATCGAACCCGCCACCAGCTTGCCGATCGAATTCTCCGGCCCCGGACGCTCGCCCTTCGACAGCGCCGAGATCGCCCGCATGCTGGTGTATTTCAGCCCGCTCGCCTTCACCGCCCAGCTGGCGAGCCTGGAACGCACATTACGGTCCTCGATGGCGGGACCGTCGTCCAGCATCAGGCTGTTGCAGAACTCGAACAATTCCGGAAAGCCGGTCGCGACTCCGGCGCCGATCGACATCCGCTCGTTCATCAGCGTGGTCAGCGATACATTCCAGCCATCATTGACGGCGCCGAGCCGCTGGCTGTCCGGAATTTTCACATCGGTGAAATAGACCTCGTTGAAGTCGGACTGGCCGTTGGCCTGCTTGATCGGCTTGATCTCGACGCCGGGGCTCTTCATGTCCAGGAAGAACATGGTGAGGCCCTTGTGTTTGGCCACGTTGGGATCGGTGCGGGTCAGCAAAATTCCGTAGTCGGAATAATGCGCGCCCGAGGTCCAGATTTTCTGGCCGTTGACGATCCAGCCGTCTCCGTGCTTTTCGGCTCGGGTACGCAGGCCCGCGACGTCGGAACCGCCGGCGGGTTCGGAAAACAGCTGGCACCAGACCTTTTCGCCCGCCGCCAGCGGCGGCAGATATTTCTTTTTCTCCGCCTCGCCGGCAAACGCCATCATGGTCGGGCCGCACATGCCGTGGCCGATGATGAACATGCCGGAGAGCCTGCCGAACGCGCCCTCTTCCTGCTGCCAGATCACCCGCTCGATCGGCGTGGCGCCGCGGCCGCCATATTCCTTCGGCCAGTGCAGGCAGGCCCAGCCGGCATCGGCCTTCTTCTTCTGCCAGGCTTTTGCCACGTCGAGCATGTTGGCGCCCTTCAGCGCACTTCGGCCGAGCGAGGACTTTTTCAGCTCGTCCTCATACTGCTTCGGCGCATTGGCGGCGATCCAGGCTTTCGCTTCGGCGCGGAACGCGGCTTCCTGCGGGGTGTCATCGAAGTTCATCGATTTATTCCTTCAAATCCATCGTCGCCCCCGCGAAAGCGGGGAC
>NZ_JAUYAN010000082.1 GCF_030693485.1 Bradyrhizobium sp.
CTGTTCCTCGGCACCAGGCCGGGCTGGCTATTGGTTCAGCGCTGGCTGATGGGCACCGTGCTGGCCGGGCTCGCGGTGAAGATGGCGCTGGAGACGAAGCGGGCGTGAGTTTACTTTCTTACCTCTCCCGCTTGCGGGGGAGGTCGACGCGCTTGCAGAGCGCGGCGGGTGGGGGCTCTCGCCACTTGCACTGAGTTATCGTTGAGGCACCCCCACCCCGGCCCTCCCCCGCAAGCGGGAGAGGGTGAAGAAAAGTGATCAATCCAGCCTGGCTTCCATGCCGCGCCTGGTCGCCGGCCGCGCCATCAGCGTGTTGTACCAGCGCTCGACATTGGGAAAATCCTTCAGATCGACCTTGTGGCGCGGATGCCGCCAGGCCCAACCGAGAATGGCGAAATCCGCGACCGACAGCGGACCGGCGACGAATTCGTGATTTGCGAGGCGGCGATCCAGCACGCCGTAGAGCCGCACCGTCTCCGCCGCATAGCGCTTCAGGCCGTAGGCGCGCTCGGTCTCGTTCTCCAGCGCGATGAAGTGATGCACCTGGCCGGGCATCGGCCCGAAACCGCCCATCTGCCACATCAGCCATTCATAGACCGGGATGCGCTCGATCAGGGAGGTGGGCAGGAATTTGCCGGTCTTCTCGCCGAGATAGAGCAGAATAGCGCCGGATTCGAACACGCTGACGCGCTTGCCGCCCGGGCCGTCGGGATCGACGATCGCGGGAATCTTGTTGTTGGGGCTGATGGCGAGGAAATTCGGCGCCATCTGCTCGCCCTTGCTGATATTGATGGGGAACACCTTGTAAGGCAGCCCCATTTCCTCCAGCGCGACCGAGATCTTGCGGCCATTCGGCGTGTTCCAGGTGTACAGTTCAATGGTCATTTTTTTGGTTTCCCCCGGTGAGCGGAACATCCAGTACCCCGGAACCTGCTGATGTTACAACCGCCGCCGCCGATACGGCTGGTGACACTATGCGCTGTTGACGGGGCAGCCCCGGCTCTGGAATGTGCCCGCATCCGCCGATAGATTGCCCACGCTCCAATCCCCCTCGAGAACCTCGCTTTGTCCAAATCAGCCTCCCGTGCCCGCCTCGCCGAGATCATCCGCAAGCGCTCGTTCGGGCGCGGCGAAATCACGCTGGCCTCGGGCCGCAAGAGCGACTTCTACTTCAACCTCAAGCCGACCATGCTGGACCCCGAAGGCGCCACGCTGCTGGCGGAGCTGACCTTCGAGGCGCTGAAGGACGATCAGCTCGACTATGTCGGCGGGCTGGAAATGGGCGCGGTGCCGCTGGCCGGCGCCATCGCGCAATTGTCCTGGATCAAGGGCCATCCGATCGCGGCGTTCTTCGTGCGCAAGAAGCCGAAGGAACACGGCGCCCGGCTCGCGATCGAGGGATTGGCCAAGGGCGAGAGCCTGCAAGGCAAGCGCGTCGTGATCGTCGAGGACGTCACCACGACAGGCGGATCGGCGCTGAAGGCGGTCGAGGCGGTGCGCGATGCCGGCGCCGAGATCGCGCTGGTCTTTACCATGGTCGACCGCGAGGAAGGCGCCGCCGAAACTTTTGCAGAAGCCGGCATCCCGTTCCGCTCGCTCTACAAGGCGGGCGAATTCCTGAAGGGCTGAGTTCTTCTTACCTCTCCCGCTTGCGGGGGAGGTCGCCGCGCAAAGCGCGGCGGGTGGGGGAATTCTCTCGCCGCACTCGTATACTAACTGTGCGGCGACACCCCCACCATAGCCGATGCTTCGCATCGGCGTTCTTCTGCTAAGAACGGCGGCCACAGGCCGCCTATGCCCTCCCCCGCAAGCGCGGGAGAGGGGGAAGAGAAGAAGCGGCATTTTCTTTTCCACCATCAGTTCCCCGGTCACGGCTCGTTTACCATCTCCGCCCTAAGGTGAATCCGTGCTGAGGCGTCGATCGCCGCGGCCGGTTCGTTGCGTTGAGTGGAGTGTGCGTTGCGTAAAGAGTTGACTGATCTGCGCATGCGGCGCCGCATGATGGTTGTTGCCGCCATGGCGCTTGCCGGCACAGTTGCCGTGACGCCGCGCACGGCTTCGGCCGAAGGGCTGTTCGATTTCCTGTTCGGCGGCGCGCCGAAGCAGCAGCAGCGCCAGGCCCCGGCGCAGTCGAATTTCTTTGCCGACCCGTTCGGCCTCAATTCGCAGCCCGCGCCACCGCCGCGCCAGATGGCTTCGGGCTCCGGACCGGCGTTTTGCGTGCGCAGCTGCGACGGCAAATACTTTCCGCTGATGCGTGGCAATGCTTCGCCGGTCCAGATGTGCCAGGCGTTCTGCCCGGCCAGCGTCACCAAAGTCTTCTTCGGCAGTTCGATCGAGGGCGCGTCCTCGACCATGGGCGAGCGCTATGCCGACAGCGAGAACGCCTTCGCCTACCGCAAGGCGCTGCGTGCCGACTGCACCTGCAACGGCCGCGATCCCGCGGGTCTCGCCCCGGTCGACCTGACGCTGGATTCTTCGCTGCGCTCGGGTGATGTGATCGCCACCACCTCAGGCCTGGTGGCCTATACCGGCGTCAAGCTCGGCGCCAGCCAGACCGCGGAATTCACCCCGGTTGCTTCCTATCCGGGCCTCACCGCCGATGTCCGCGCCCGGCTCGGCGAGATGAGGGTCGCGCCGGTGAGCGCCGAAATGGTCGCCGCCAACGCGCCGCTGCCGGAGACAGCCCGCGATGTCGTGCTGCCCGCGACGTCGGTGCCGAAGACGGTTTCGACAAGAGACAAGCGCGCCGAAGTGAATTGAAGCTGCCTCATGGTGAGGAGCGCGCTTCTTGGCGCGCGTCTCGAACCATCTGGCACGTCGTCCCAACTCATCCTTCGAGACGCGCGCAAGTGCGCGCTCCTCTGGATGAGGACCGAGTACAGTTCACCGCCCGACGATGACGCCGATCACGTTCGGGGCCGAAAGATACTTGTCCTCGATATCGGCGCGCGCGGCGGCGCGGTTTTCCGGCGTCAGCAGGCCGCGTTTTTCGGCCAGGATCATCCAGCAATAGCCCCACCAGTCCGTCAGCATGCCGTGGTCGTCGACGAGGTCGTACCCCTGCTCGGCGGCAAAGATGCGCGCATGCGCTTCGTCGAGCCGGTCGAGGAAGGCGTGGTCCTCACCGGAAAACAGGTCGTCGCTGAAATCGTCCGTGGTGTAGCCCCACACCGACATGCAGACCGCGTTGAATTCGCGGTCGATCTGGTCGTCATCGACGATCCTGCGGCGCGAGGCCTGGTGCAGCCGCGACAGCGAACGGGCGAAGTCGGCGATGCGGGTGAGCGCGAATTGATCGAAGGCGATGGTGGACATGTAGTCCTCGAAATCCTGGATAGACCCTAGATATTGTATCAGCAGCGTTCCGAATCACTATGATATATCAAAGACTTGCTAAAGTGTTCTTAATTTGTTCCAGGCTGAGCGATCGGACCATCGCAGAGCCGCTAAACAATTTACTTATGCCGGGGATACTGCACACGCCCGCCCCTCGCGGGAGACGGGTTTCAACTGAGCCAGGTAAGCGGCATGCGCGGCATCGTAGCATTTGCGATCATGACGGCCATTCTTGCGGTGATCGATGCTGCCTTTTTCAAGGGCAAATATCTCAACGATACGCAGGATGCGATCACGGGCCTTGCGTCGATCTCGACTCAAATGGGCGGGCGCCGTTGAACCGGCGTCGACGGTCATCGCTCGATCTGCGGCTACAAGGGTGGGCAAAAGCGCAGCGTGCCCACCGTCTTGCTTGTTCCGGTTGAGACTTTGTTGGTGGGCACGGCGCGAAGAGCGCGCCTTTGCCCATCCGGCTCACATCGCCGACAGCAGCTTGTCGCCGCAATAATTGGCGTAGAATTTTCCGCCACACTGTTTGCGGATCGCGGCGCAGCGGGCCGCGGGCGAGGCATTTTTCGCGACGCTGAAGGAGCAGCCGAGGCCATCGGCGCTCTTGCCGGCCTTGCCGGCGGCGAAGGCCGCGCTGGTGGCGCTGATGCAGACCACCAAAAGCGCCGCGGCGGCGATTTCGATCATCAGTTTCATGGCGCTATTCTCCCTCGACTATCGTCGTATCCGGTCGCGGATTTGCTATCGCGACCCCGATCATAACACCTGGGCGGGCTCATGCGGAGACCGCAATCCGGCCCGGTCCTTGCATAAAATCATGCCAGCGCGGTGCACAACAAGGCCCCCGGCGGTTTCGATCCCAGGGCAAGGCGCGTATGATTCGGTGGGGACTTCAAGCTTCAGGGATTTGCGATTTGCCAAATCAGACATTTCCAGGGAATTTTCCGGCGCCGGGCCAGCCCATCGACGAATTGGCGCTGGCCGAGATCAAGAGCGCGATCCTGGTCAAGCTCAGGCTGGCGGTCGGCAAGGATGCCGGCATGGCGACCCGGCGCGACTGGTACAAGGCGGCGGCGCTGGCACTGCGGGACCGCATCGTGCACCGCTGGCTGATCACGGAAAAGCAGAGCTACGACGAGGGACGCAAGCGGGTCTACTATCTCAGCCTGGAATTTCTGATCGGCCGGCTGTTCACCGATGCCCTGAACAATATGGGGCTGTTGCCGGTGTTCGAGACGGCGCTCAATGATCTCGGCGTCGGCCTGTCGGATTTGCGCAAATGCGAGCCGGATGCGGCGCTCGGCAATGGCGGCCTCGGGCGGCTGGCGGCGTGCTTCATGGAGAGCATGGCGACGCTGGCGATCCCCGCCATCGGCTATGGCATCCGCTATGATTTCGGCCTGTTCCGCCAGATCATCACCGACGGCTGGCAGCAGGAATATCCCGACGAGTGGCTCGGCTTCGGCAACCCCTGGGAATTCCAGCGGCCCGAAGTGGTCTATCACATCCATTTCGGCGGCGGCGTCGAGCATGTCGAGGCCAAGGGCCGCGACCGCGCGATCTGGCATCCGGCGGAAACCGTGCAGGCCGTCGCCTATGACACTCCGATCGTGGGCTGGCGCGGCCAGCACGTCAACGCGCTGCGGCTGTGGTCGGCGCGCTCGCCCGATCCGCTCAAGCTAGACGTCTTCAATACCGGCGACTATCTCGGCGCCAGCGCCGAGGAAGCCCGCGCCGAATCGATCTGCAAGTTTCTGTATCCGAACGACGAGAGCCCGGCGGGCCGCGAGCTGCGGCTGCGCCAGGAATATTTCTTCGTCTCGGCCTCGCTGCAGGATCTGGTCAAGCGCCACCTCGCCTCCGACGGGCAGTTGCGCGGGCTGGCGTCGAAGGCCGCGGTGCAGCTCAACGACACCCATCCGAGCCTCGCCGTCGCCGAACTGATGCGGATCCTGGTCGACCTGCACCATTTCCGCTGGGACGAGGCGTGGAAGATCACGGTGGCGACGCTGTCCTACACCAACCACACGCTGCTGCCGGAAGCGCTGGAAACCTGGCCGATCGAACTGTTCGAGCGGCTGTTGCCGCGCCATCTCGAAATCATCTACCGCATCAATGTCAGCCATCTGGCGCTGGCGGAATCGCGCTGTCCCGGCGATGACGATTTCAAGGCCTCGGTCTCGCTGATCGACGAGCGGTCCGGCCGCCGGGTGCGGATGGGACAGTTGGCCTTCGTCGGGTCGCACCGCATCAACGGCGTCTCGGCGATGCATTCGGACCTGATGAAGGAAACCGTGTTTCACGATCTCAATCATCTTTATCCGGCCCGCATCACCAACAAGACCAATGGCATCACCTTCCGCCGCTGGCTGATGCTGGCCAACCCGAAGCTGACCGGCCTGTTGCGCGAGGCCTGCGGCGAGGCCGTGCTCGACGATCCCACCCAGCTCTCGCTGCTCGAAGCCCGCGCCAGCGACGCCGCGTTCCAGCAGAAATTCCGCGACGTCAAGCTGCGCAACAAGGCCGCGCTGGCGCGGCTGATCGGCGAACGCCTCAACGTCCATGTCGATGCACACGCGCTGTTCGACGTCCAGATCAAGCGCATGCACGAATACAAGCGGCAGCTGCTCAACATCCTGGAGGCGGTGGCGCTGTATCACGCCATCAAGGACAACCCGCAGCGCGACTGGGTCCCGCGGGTAAAGATCTTCGCCGGCAAGGCGGCGGCGAGCTATCGCTACGCCAAGCTGATCATCAAGCTGATCAACGACGTCGCCGACGTCGTCAACAACGACCCCGCGATCGGCGGACGGCTGAAGATCGTGTTCCTGGCCGATTACAATGTCAGCCTCGCCGAGGTGATCATCCCCGCCGCCGACCTGTCCGAACAGATTTCGACCGCGGGCATGGAAGCCTCCGGCACCGGCAACATGAAGCTGGCGCTGAACGGCGCGCTGACCATCGGCACGCTGGACGGAGCCAATATCGAAATCCGCGATCATGTCGGCGCGGAAAATATCGCGATCTTCGGCATGGAGGCGATGGACGTGGTGGTGCGGCGCAAGCAGGGGCTGGATGCGATCGACGTGATCCGGCGCTCGCCGCATCTGTCGCGCGCCATCAGCGCGATCGGGTGCGGCGCATTTTCGCCCGGCGATCCCGACCGGTTCGAATCGATCGCGCACGCGCTGCGTCATCTCGACCACTACATGGTCAGCGCCGATTTCGACTCCTATTACGAGGCCCAGCGCGGCATCGACGCACGCTGGCAGGTGGTGCCGGCCTGGACCAGGGCCTCGATCCTCAACGTGGCGCGGATGCCGTGGTTCTCGTCCGACCGCACCATCCGGGAATATGCCGAGGAGATCTGGACTGTCCCAGTGCGGCCGGCGCCGCATCCGGCGTTGCTGGAGCCGGGCGCGCAACGCGGGGCCGGCTGATTTCGGCGAGCGGAAAGCCACTGCCTCCGGCGTCATTGAATTGACGTTCGAGAGCCGCGATACTGCGCGCGGGAAGGTCGTTGCGAGCACCGCGAGACGTTCATGCCGTCATTCCGGGGCGATGCGAAGCATCGAACCCGGAATCTCGAGATTCCGGGTCTGGTGCTGGCGCACCATCCCGGAATGACAGGCGATACACCAATTCCGTTTCGAGGACCCTCATGCTGACCAAGGCCCCGCACCTTTTCGACGACGCCACGAGGGTTACCGCCGGCGACAGCCGCTGGCAGGGCCGCACCAGCGACGATTACTGGGCCTTTGTCGGTCCGTTCGGCGGCGCCACCGCCGCCACCATCCTGCGGGCGCTGATCGATCATCCGGAGCGATCGGGCACGCCGCTCGCCCTCACCGTCAATTACTGCGCGCCGATCGCGGCCGGCGGCTTCGATCTCGACCTTCGCCTGGTCAAGGCCAACCGGTCGTCGCAGCATTGGTGCGTCGAGCTGACGCAAGACGGCGGCGAGGTGGCGACACTCGCCACCGCCGTGTTCGCCGAGCGCCGTCCGTCATGGTCGCACCAGCCGGCGACGTTTCCGCAAGCCACGCCTTTCGAGCAGATCCGGCCGTATCCCAAGATCAAGGCCGTCTGGGCCAATCAGTATGATTTTCGTTTCATCGAGGGCAATCCGGATCTGGCCGGAGCGACGCCGCAGGCCGGGCCGGCGAGCGCCTATTCCAAGGTGTGGATCGGCGATCGCATTCCCCGGACCATCGACATGCTGTCGCTGATGTCGATGTCGGACGCATTCTTCGCCCGCATCTTTCATGTCAGGCGCGAGTTCGTGCCGTTCGGCACGGTGTCGCTGACGACCTATTTCCACGTCGACGCCGACGATCTCGCCGCCGAAAACACCAGCCGCGTGCTCGCGGTCGCCGACGCCAGGATCTTCAACAAAAGTTACGGCGACCAGAACGGCGAATTGTGGTCGCCGAACGGCCGCCTGCTCGCGACCACGACCCAGATCGCGTATTTCAAGGCGTAGATGTCCGATCCCGAAATCAGCCCCCGGCGCATCGCCCTGCTCGGCGTTCCCCTGGAGATCGGCGCGTCGCAGCGCGGCACGCTGATGGGGCCCGATGCGCTGCGCACGGCCGGCATCGGCCGCGTGCTCGCGCAATTGGGATTTGCGGTCGAGGATCACGGCAATCTCGCGATACCTGCGGTTTCGCCCGCCGAGGGGCCGCCGCCGGCCCACGCGAAATATTACGACGAGATCAAGACCTGGATTCGCGCGCTCAGCGAACGCGCCTATCTGCTGGCGCGCTCGGGCGGCATTCCGATCTTCATGGGCGGCGATCACAGCCTGTCGATGGGATCGGTGAACGGCGTCGCGCGGTACTGGAAGGAACAGGGCCGGCCACTGTTCGTGCTGTGGCTCGACGCCCATGCCGACTACAATACACCCGGCACCACCGGGACCGGCAACATGCACGGCATGTCCGCCGCGTTCCTCACCGGCGAACCCGGACTCGACGGCCTGCTCGGCGACCAGCCCCGCGTCTCGATTGCCACCGACCAGCTCGATCTGTTCGGCATCCGGTCGGTCGACCCGCCTGAAAAGGAAATTGTCCGCGACCGCGGCATTGCGATCGCCGACATGCGCGCGATCGACGAGTTCGGCGTCGGCGTTCTGATCCGGCGGGTGATCGAAAGGGTCAAGGCGCAGGGCGGCGTGCTGCATGTGTCGTTCGACGTCGATTTTCTCGATCCTGCGGTGGCGCCCGGCGTCGGCACCACGGTACCGGGCGGCGCCACCTATCGCGAGGCGCACCTTGTGATGGAGCTGCTGCACGATTCCGGACTGGTGCGCTCGGTCGACATCGTCGAACTCAATCCGTTTCTCGACGAGCGCGGCCGCACCGCGCGGGTGGCGGTCGAACTGGTCGGCAGCCTGTTCGGCCTGCAGATCACCGACCGCCCGACGCCGAGCAATGCGGTGTTTCCGGAAAATACGTAGGAGCGGAACGGCAGTCTCTCGTCGTCCCCGCGAACGCGGGGACCCATAGCCACCAGCGCTAGTGGTTCACAACAGGCGTCTGACCGACCGCGTCAACGATGGGCCGCAGCGTGTGGGTCCCCGCGTTCGCGGGGACGACAGTTGCGGTTATTCCGCCGCGAGCTTGAGATCCGGCGCGGCGGCGCGGACCTCGGCGTCGACCTGGGCTTCGAATTTTGCAAAATTCTTCTGGAACATGCCGACCAGCGCGCGCGCCGTCTTGTCGAACTCGGCCTTGTCCTTCCAGGTGTTGACGGGATCGAGGATCTCGCTCGGCACACCGGGCAGCGCTGATGGTACCGCGAAGCCGAAATACTTGTCGGTGCGGAATTCGACGTTGCGCAGGGAGCCGTCGAGCGCGGCGGTCAGCAGCGCCCGGGTCACCTTGATCGGCATCCGGGAGCCGGTGCCGTATTTGCCGCCGGTCCAGCCGGTGTTGACCAGCCAGCAATCGACATTGTGCCTGGCGATCAGCTCGCGCAGCATGTTGCCGTAGACCGAGGGGTCCAGCGGCAAGAACGGCGAGCCGAAGCAGGTGGAGAATTCCGGCTGCGGCTCGTTGCCGAGGCCGCGCTCGGTGCCGGCCACCTTGGCGGTATAGCCGGACAGAAAGTGATACATCGCCTGCGCCGGCGTCAGCTTGGCGATCGGCGGCAACACGCCGAACGCATCCGCCGCCAGCATCACCACGTTCTTCGGATGACCGGCGCGGCCAGTGCGCGAGGCGTTGGGGATGAAGTCGAGCGGATAGGCCGAGCGGGTGTTTTCGGTCTTCGAGCCGTCGTCGAAATCCGGCACCCGCGTGTCTTCATCGAGCACCACGTTCTCCAGCACCGCGCCAAAGCGATTGCTGGCGGCGTGGATCTGGGGTTCGGCGTCCTTCGACAGCTTGATGCATTTGGCGTAGCAGCCGCCTTCGAAATTGAAGACGCCTTCATTGCCCCAGCCGTGCTCGTCGTCGCCGATCAGCGTACGGTTCGGATCGGCCGACAGCGTGGTCTTGCCGGTGCCGGACAGGCCGAAGAAGATGGCGCTGTCGCCCTTGGGCCCGACATTGGCCGAGCAGTGCATCGGCATCACGCCCTTGGCGGGAAGGTAATAGTTCAGCGTGGTGAACACGCTCTTCTTCATCTCGCCGGCATAATAAGACCCGCCGATCAGGACGATCTTGCGGGCGAAATCGATCGCGACGACGTTCTCGGACTTGCAGCCGTGACGTTTCGGGTCGGCGCGGAAGCTCGGGATGTCGATGATGGTCAGTTCAGGCACGAAATCGGCGAGCGCCGAGGTCTCGGGCCGGATCAGCAGCGTGCGGATGAACAGCGAGTGCCAGGCCAGTTCGGTGAACACCCTTGTCTTGATCTGGAAGCTCGGATCGGCGCCGCCATAGAGATCCTGCGCGAACAGCCGCATGCCTTCGGCGTGCTTGAGGAAATCCTGGTACAGCGCCTCGAACTGCTCCGGCGTGATCGACTGGTTGCCGGCCCACCACATCTTCTCGGTGGAGGCGTCGCGAACCGTGAACTTGTCCTTCGGGCTGCGGCCGGTGAACTCACCGGTATCGGCGCACAAGGCGCCATCGGCCGACAGCACGGCCTCGCCCGCGGCCAGCGAGTATTGATAGAGTTGCGGCGCGCCCAGATTCCAGTGCACCTGCTTGAGATTTTTTAAGCCGAATTTGTCGGCGCCGAAGGCTCCGTTACGAATGCCCGTCTCTTGCACTGGAAGAATCCTCCTGGAACCCGCGTATCCCGATCGCGCGAATGCCGCCAGACGCGCCTCTATGCGGTGACCTCAATATAGCCCTGTGGCCTCGGTCCGGCGACCTAATACTCAGGAATGCCGGGCTTGCCAAGCTGATCCCATAGTATTTGGTTTATTCAAGGGCCGGGTCCTTGATGCGGCTCAATGCTTGCCGCGTATTACCGCATTTCGGGGCCATGACAGCGCGACCATTCGCCGTCATCACAGCGGGAGCCCACCGCGAACAATTCTATTGCGCCGCACAATCGACGAATGCCGGCGGCGGAGTCGTCGCCCGCGATCGTTGCAGGCCGCCACTCACCCAATGTGCTCGCGCAACTGCGTGACCCTCGCTCGCGATCGGCAACCCATCGTCGCGTTCAAAGCGATGATCGGAATTCCGGACGCATTGACGGCTCGCCAAGCCCCGTTGATGTCGCCCGCCACGCGGCCATGCAGCGAGCCCCTCGATCGGAATTCTGAGAGCGGCGCGCGCTTGCCAATGGTCGCCGGCGGTGAACGCCGAGGTGAAAGGCTTGCGCGTTCACACCGGCCGCGATGATCTGCTATCCCCTCGCTATTCCTTCGCCCGCGCCTCGCCCGCCAGCCTGACCAGCATCTTGCGCAGCTCGCCCGGGCCGGTGACGCGTTCCGGGAAATCCAGCCGCAGGGTGGCGGTACCGGCCCGCAGGTCCATGCCGTCAGGATCGCAGCCGGTGCAGCTCCAGTCGGCGGCCCCGGCGCCCAGGAGCCTGGTCGCATAGAGGTTGATGGCGTCGCGATGGTCGGCGTTCATGTGCTCGACGGCCCCCTGTTCGGCCTCCAGCAGCGCGACGGCGCCGGAGATATCGGTCAGAAACTGCTCCGGCCCCAGGTCCACGATCCGCCCGAATCCCGCCACCAGATGCGCGCCGGTCGGCCGGATCCGAAAGAACGAAAAATCCTTAAATTTCACAAAAGCTTCCGCGGATGGATGGGCGTTGAGGTAGCGCTGGCGCAGGATCTCCTCCTGGTCGGCCCCTGCTTCCTCGGCGCGGCCCGCCAGCATGATCCGGGCGCCCTCCAGCGGGTCGCCCTCGGCCCGCTCGTCCAGCATCAGCGAGACCCTGGCATCGCCGAGAATATTCCTGGTGTGCAGCGCCAGCCGCGAGATCAGCAGGATCGGCGAGCCGTCGGGATGGCTGGCGAGGTTCACCAGCGAGCAGTAGGGATCGCCGGTTCCGGCCATCAAAGTCGCCAAAGCCCCTTGCCGGCTGCGCCGGAGCAGCGATCGGGTCAGTCGGCCTGCATCAAAATCAGGGGTGGGCTGCATCGAGCACCTCAAGACATCTCATTGCAATATGGACCTTTTCCCGGCTAAACGGGTTCTGTAAAGCTGGAACCCCCGGTAGCCTAGGCGTTTTGCGGAACTCGGTCACACTTCAGCCCAGCTTGCATTGCTCGTTGACCGCGTACGAAGGCCCATTTGGGCGGCGCATCGCTGGATTGCTCGCCGTTCCAGCCACACAATTTCTGAAAGCAGGCTCATGCCCACAATCGCCCTGGTCGACGACGACCGCAACATTCTCACATCCGTCTCGATCGCGCTCGAAGCCGAAGGCTATCGCATTATGACCTATACGGACGGTGCGTCCGCGCTCGACGGCTTTCGCACCAGTCCGCCCGATCTGGCGATCCTCGACATCAAGATGCCGCGCATGGACGGCATGGAAACGTTGCGGCGGCTGCGGCAGAAGTCCGACCTGCCGGTGATCTTCCTCACCTCCAAGGATGAGGAAATCGACGAATTGTTCGGCCTGAAAATGGGCGCCGACGATTTCATCCGCAAGCCGTTCTCGCAGCGCCTGCTGGTCGAACGCGTCAAGGCCGTGCTGCGCCGCGCCGCGCCGAAGGATCCGACCGCCGCGCCGAAGGAGACCGACGCCAAGGCGCTGGACCGCGGCCTGCTCCGGATGGATCCGGAGCGCCACACCTGCACCTGGAAGAACGAGGCCGTGACGCTGACGGTGACCGAATTCCTGATCCTGCAGGCGTTGGCGACGCGCCCAGGCGTGGTCAAGAGCCGCAACGCGCTGATGGACGCCGCCTATGACGATCAGGTCTATGTCGACGATCGCACCATCGACAGCCACATCAAGCGGCTGCGCAAGAAGTTCAAGGTGGTGGACGACGATTTCGAGATGATCGAAACCCTCTATGGCGTCGGCTACCGCTTCAAGGAAACCTGATTTTCAGGGGGGCCGGCGCGCGGTTGTCGACTGACGCCGCCGCCGGGATCGGCTAGGATAGCCGCAACGCAAGACGCCCTCGAAACAACCGGCAGTGTTGGCCATTGCTCGATCGAACGCAGCCTGATCCCAACCTGAATGCCGAGGCCGCCTCGCCGTCGCTGGCGCTGGACAACGACGCCGTCGAAAGCCCGCCGGCACGCGGCTGGCAACGCCTGCTCGGCTGGCTGCGCCGCACCGGCCAGTTTTTCTTCGCGCTCTCCTTTTCCAGCCTCACCCGCCGCATCGTCTCGCTGAATCTCGCGGGCCTGATCGCGCTGGTGGCGAGCATCCTGTATCTCTCCCAGTTCCGCGCCGGCCTGATCGATGCGCGTGCCGAAAACCTGTTGTCGACGGGCGAGGTGATCGCGCGCGCGATCGCCGCGACCGGCACCACGGAAAGCCACGCGCTCACCATCGACCCGGACCGCCTGCTCGATCTGAAGCCCGGGGAAAGCTACGGACCGTCCGACGACGCCCTGTCGGGACTGGATTTCTCGATCAATCCGGAACGCATCGCGCCGGTGCTGCGCGGCCTGGTGTCGCCGACCAAGACCCGCGCCCGCATCTACGATCGCGACGGCGTGCTGATCCTCGACAGCCGCAGCCTGTACGGCCGCGGCGACGTCATGCGTTTCGAACTGGCGCCGCCCTCGGCCGAGAAGCCCGGGATTGCGGAGCGCACCATGATCGCGTTCCGCACCTGGCTCAACCGCGGCGACCTGCCGCTTTATCGTGAACTCGGCCCGGAGAACGGCAAGGGTTACCATGAAGTCGGGCGCGCGCTGGGCGGCATCAAGGGCTCGATGGTGCGGATCAACGACCGCGGCGAAGTCATCGTCTCGGTGGCGGTGCCGGTGCAGCATTTCCGTGCGGTCAACGGCGCCCTGCTGCTGTCGACCCAGGGCGGCGACATCGACCAGATGGTGACCGCGGAGCGGCTGGCCATCCTGAAGATCTTCGCCGTCGCGTCCGTCGTGATGATCGCGCTCTCGCTGCTGCTGGCAAGCACCATCGCAGGCCCGGTGCGCCGGCTCGCCGACAGCGCCGAGCGGGTTCGCCGCCGCATCAGGACCCGGGTCGAAATCCCCGATTTCACCCGCCGCCGCGACGAGATCGGGCATCTCTCAGGCGCGCTGCGCGACATGACGGACGCACTCTATAACCGGATCGAGGCGATCGAGACCTTCGCCGCCGACGTCGCCCATGAATTGAAGAACCCGCTGACGTCGCTGCGCTCCGCCGTCGAAACGCTGCCGCTGGCGCGCAACGAGAACAGCCGCGCGCGGCTGCTGGCCGTCATCGAGCACGACGTCAAGCGGCTCGACCGGCTGATCTCGGACATCTCGGATGCCAGCCGGCTCGATGCCGAACTGCAGCGCCAGGACATGACGTCGGTCGATCTTCGCCGCCTGCTGAACGCGCTGACGACGGTGGCCAACGAGACCAGGCGCGGCAACAACGTCGCGGTGGAAGTCCGTTTCGAGGGCCGCGGCCCCTCCGACACCTTTTCGGTGCCGGGCCATGATTCGCGTCTCGGACAGGTGATTTCCAACCTGCTCTCCAATGCCCAGTCGTTTTCCGAAGCCGGCGGCAAGCTGCGCATCGTCTGCCGCCGGGTGAGGAACGAAATCGAAATCATGGTCGATGACGACGGGCCCGGAATTCGCGAGGACGCGCTGGAGCGGATCTTCGAGCGCTTTTACACCGACCGGCCGCACCAGGGCTTTGGGCAGAATTCCGGACTGGGACTGTCGATCTCCAAGCAGATCATCGAGGCCCATGGCGGGCGGATCTGGGCTGAAAATCGCGCGGGTCCCGTCAACGCCGAGGGCGAGCCGACCATCGCCGGCGCGCGCTTCGTGGTCCGGTTGCCCGCGCCATGACGGGCGCAGGGACCGCCAGCGTGCACGCCTCGGCCGTGCTGGTGGGGGATCGGGCGGTGCTGATCCGCGGAGCCTCAGGCGCCGGCAAGTCGCGTCTGGCGTTCGATCTGATCCTGGCCGGGCGCGCCGGACAGATACCGCCGGCCGTGCTGGTCGGCGACGATCGCGTGTATCTGGAGCAAAGCGGCGGGCAATTGGTCGTACGGCCGGCGCGCGAACTGGCCGGCCTGATCGAGGTCCGTGGACTCGGAATCTTCAGCTGCGACTTCGCGCCTCAGGCCGTCGTGGGCCTGGTGGTCGATCTGGCCGCCCCCGATGCCGAACGGCTGCCGCCGCCGGAGGCGTTGCGGGTCCCAATATATGGTATTGAGTTACCAAGAATTCCCGCGGGAATCGGTATTTTCCCGCTTCCACTCGTTATCGCTGCACTGACCATGACCGCGATTTCATCTTCTGCCCGGCCTTCGGACGATTGCCCGAAGGGAATTGGTAACCATATCAGTCCCACACTCGCGACCGAATAGACCGGCGCCGGCTCCCATCCCACCCCCTGATTCCGGGAGAATCGCGAAGAGCCCTCTTGCGCGGGGGCTCTGGATGGTCAAAGTGGCGCGTTCGTGCGGTGCACCAAAAAGCACCCGCGAGGAGTTTTCGATGATTGGTCTAGTACTTGTGACCCACGGGCGCCTTGCCGACGAGTTCAAGGCAGCGCTCGAACATGTCATGGGCCCGCAAAAACAAATCGAAGCCGTCACCATCGGTGCCGAGGACGATTCAGATTTATGTCGAAGTGACATTATCGAAGCGGTCAACCGCGTCGACAGTGGCGATGGCGTTGCGATCCTCACCGACATGTTCGGCGGCACGCCTTCCAACCTCGCGATCTCCTGCATGAGCCGTCCCAAGGTGGAAGTGCTCGCGGGAATCAATCTTCCCATGCTGGTCAAGCTGGCCAAGGTCCGCGAAGAGCGTTCGCTTCCCGACGCCATCGCCATGGCCCAGGAAGCCGGTCGCAAATACGTGACGATCGCCAGCCGGGTGCTCGCCGGTAAATGAGCGACGACGGCGCGGCACCAAAGGACAATGCCGGACCGAGCATTCCCTCGGGCGCGGTAACGCGCGAACTTCCCATCATCAACAAGCGCGGCCTGCACGCCCGCGCTTCCGCGAAATTCGTCCAGATGGTCGAGCGCTTCAACGCCGAGGTCTGGGTCACCAAGGGCAACGAGACCGTCGGCGGCAATTCGATCATGGGGCTGATGATGCTGTCGGCCGGACCGGGTACCTCCATCACCGTCTCCGCTGTTGGTCCCGAGGCGCAGGCCGCGCTCGATGCGATCACCGAACTGGTCGCCAGCAAGTTCAACGAAGAAGGCGTGTGAGAAGCCGATCCACTGCTGTCGCCGTAGCGACGGTGCGCTCCCTCGCCCCACGCTTGCGGACCGCGCTTGCGGGGAGAGGTGAAGAGAGATCTACTGCGCCGGCGCCGCGATGAAGACTTTCCAGGTGATCGACGGCCCGGGATAGCCCTTGAAGAAGCGTTGCGTGGTGATGCTGAGGCGCTCGGCATCTGGGGCATTCGCCGCCATCCACGCCTCGCAGATCGGCAGCCGGCCATCGGTGGTGTCGCAGACGCCGATGAAGCCGAGGCGTTTGGCCTGTTCCAGCGAGGTCAGCCCTGACGACCAGACCTCGCCCGGCGTCAGCGGCGCCGGATGGTCCGGACTGTAGAACGTCAGCGGCTGGTTCATTTCCGTGGTGCCGGCAACCACGGCCCAGCGTGAGTGATACCGCGACCGCCAGGCCAGTGTCAGTTCGCGGGCGAGTTCGGAGCGCGCGCCGTAGGTCGCAGCACCGTTCGGATTCACCGCCATCTCGCGTGCCGCGAGGTAAGGCGAGACGGCCAGAACGATCAACGTGATCGCGAGCCAGATCGCGGCGATATGAAACAGCGCGACCTTCCGAAGACGCAGCGCCGGTATCGCCACCAGCGCCAGGGGCGTCAGGAAGAACAGCGAGATTCCCCAATCGGTCTTCATGTAGACCGTGAAGGCCAGCGCGCCGATCACCGGGCCGATCGCGACCACGGCCTGGATGACCCAGACATTGAGCGCCTGCGACCGGTTCACGCCCGGATTCGGGCCGCGCGACCATGTATGCGTCAACAGCGCCGACGGATGCCTGACGTTTGCCAATGCCAGCGCCGCCGACGCCAGCACGATCGGCAGCGCCAGCAGTGCGACATTGTGGCCGATGTAACCGAGCACGAGTTGCAGGTTCTGGGCGCGGGTCAAATGCGTATAGACATCGCCGGCATAGGTCAGCGGCACGAAGTCCGATTCCTGCAGCCAGACCAGATGCGGCAGCATCACCGCCACCAGCGCCACGATCGCCACCCATGGCGCCGGCGAACGCAGGAATTGCAGCCGATCCGGATGCAGCAATGCCGCCAGTCCGACCGCGCCGATCATGGTCAGCACCCAGTATTTCGTCATCAGCGCCAGCGCGCCGGCGAGGCCGAGCCACAGGCCGGAGCGCACGCTGCGCTTCTCGAACGCATGGAGATAGGCCAGCACCAGCAGCGGCAGCGTCACCAGCTGCAGCAGGTCCGGATTGTATTTGAAACCCTTGAAGTTGAAGATCGGATAGAGCGCCAGCATCACCACGACGAAGAAGGCGCGGCGGCGGTCCACCACGCGCAGCGCGATCAGCCAGCAGATCACGAGGCCGCAGCCCAGCGTCGCCATCGCCAGCGCGTAGGTGGCCCAGTTGGCGACCGGAAAGAACCTGAACCAGAGCCCGGCGACCCAGCCCGAGAGCGGCGGATGCTTGCCATAGCCGAACTGGAACTTCTGGCCCCAGGCGAAGGCTTCGGCGACGTCCATATGGACGTCCTGCGCCGCCTTGAGATTGACCAGGATCAGGGTCCAGAGCACCGCATGGGCGGCGGCGAAGCCGATCACCAGCCAAAGCCCGGCTTTGGGATCGCTGGCCGTCGCGGCGAGCCACGCCGCCCAGCGCCGGAGTTTTGGCCAGCGGCGCGCGCGCGACGCCGCGGGCAGAAATGATGCAGTCGACATGGCCCAGTGCGTACCGCGTTTTCAGCCTGAGTGGAATCAGCTTGGCGTGAAGAAGCCCGCCAAAAAGCCGCATTATGGTTGCCGCAGCGGGGTGCCAATGCTATCCCGCGCCCATGACATCCATCCCTATTTCCAACATCCGCAACTTCGCCATCGTTGCGCATATCGACCATGGCAAATCGACGCTGGCCGACCGTCTGATCCAGACCACCGGGGGCCTGCAGGCGCGCGAGATGAAGGAGCAGGTGCTCGATTCCATGGATATCGAGCGCGAGCGCGGCATCACCATCAAGGCGCAGACGGTGCGGCTGACCTATCCGGCCAAGGACGGCAACACCTACATCCTCAATCTGATCGACACCCCCGGCCATGTCGATTTTGCTTACGAGGTTTCTCGGTCTCTGGCCGCCTGTGAGGGTTCCTTGCTGGTGGTCGATGCGAGCCAGGGCGTCGAAGCGCAGACATTGGCAAATGTCTATCATGCGCTCGACGCCGGCCACGAGATCGTGCCGGTGCTGAACAAGATCGATTTGCCGGCGGCCGAACCGGACCAGGTCAAGCGCCAGATCGAGGACGTGATCGGCATCGACGCCTCCGACGCGGTGATGATCTCGGCGAAAACCGGCATCGGCATCGACGACGTGCTGGAAGCCATCGTGCACCGGCTGCCGGCGCCGAAGGGCGACCGCAACGCGTCGCTGAAGGCGCTATTGGTCGACAGCTGGTATGACGTCTATCTCGGCGTCGTGGTGCTGGTGCGGATCGTCGACGGCGTGATGAAGAAGGGCAACCGCATCCGGATGATGGGCACCAACGCCGCCTATGACGTCGAGCGCGTCGGCTTCTTCACGCCGAAGATGACACAGATCGACGAACTCGGCCCCGGCGAGATCGGTTTTATCACCGCCGCGATCAAGGAGGTCGCCGACACCCGCGTCGGCGATACCATCACCGACGACAGGAAGCCGGTGACCGACATGCTGCCGGGCTTCAAGCCGGCGGTCCCCGTGGTGTTCTGCGGCCTGTTCCCGGTCGACGCCGACGATTTCGAAACCCTTCGCGCGGCGATGGGCAAGTTGCGGCTCAATGACGCCAGCTTCTCGTTCGAGATGGAAACCTCCGCCGCGCTCGGCTTCGGCTTCCGCTGCGGCTTCCTCGGGCTGTTGCATCTGGAAATCATCCAGGAGCGGCTGCACCGCGAGTTCGATCTCAATCTGATCGCGACCGCGCCGAGCGTGATCTACAAGATGCACCTGACCGACGGCCAGGAAATCGAGATCCACAATCCGATCGACATGCCCGACGTGGTGAAGATCGCCGAAATCCACGAGCCGTGGATCGAAGCCACCATCCTGACCCCCGACGAATATCTCGGCAGCGTGCTGAAGCTGTGCCAGGACCGCCGCGGCAATCAGAAAGAGCTGACCTATGTCGGCAATCGCGCGATGGTGAAATACGAACTGCCGCTCAACGAAGTGGTGTTCGATTTCTACGACCGGCTGAAGTCGGTCTCCAAAGGTTACGCCTCGTTCGACTATCATCTCACCGACTACAAGCCGGCCGATCTCGTGAAGATGCAGATCCTCGTCAATCTCGAGCCGGTCGACGCGCTCTCGATGCTGGTGCATCGCACCCGCGCCGAAGGCCGCGGCCGCGCCATGGTCGAGAAGATGAAGGAGCTGATCCCGCCGCACATGTTCGTGATTCCGATCCAGGCCGCGATCGGCGGCAAGGTGATCGCCCGCGAGACCGTGCGCGCGCTGCGCAAGGACGTCACCGCCAAATGCTACGGCGGCGACATCACGCGAAAGCGCAAGCTTCTGGAGAAGCAGAAGGAAGGCAAGAAAAAGATGCGACAGTTCGGCAAGGTCGACATCCCGCAGGAAGCGTTCATTGCCGCGCTGAAGGTGGATAGTTGAGGCGAGTTCTCGACCGCTGGAGCATGGTGAGATAGGTCCGATCCGGGCTTTCGTGACCGGAAAAGAAAAATATCGAAAACAACCCCATGCAATGCAAGACGACGGTGGCGTGATACCTGACGCGTCGTACGATACGATTTGACACGTCGGGCAAATCAGCTGCACGAGTCCATCATGGCGGCGCGTGTGAGCGGTGGCCCGTTCGCTGGTTATGCCCGCACCCGGAATAACAGTGCCATAAAAGCGTTATTACGATCGTCACGCGAGCCGAAAGCCATGACCAACATAACCTACGATGCCGAAGCTGACGCGGTGTACATCACCGTCGGGCGCGGCAAGGTCGACCGGACCGAAGAGACCGGGCCGTTCAACTACGATGTCGATGCCGAGGGACACATTGTCGGCATTGAG
>NZ_JAUYAN010000084.1 GCF_030693485.1 Bradyrhizobium sp.
TTGACGGCTTTGCGGAGAATTATCGCGCGACGCGCAGCTTCGACAGCGAAGTTCCGATCGAGTTGAACGCCGCCATGATCTGGCTCGCGGAGGTTACGGTCGAAAACTTGTCGGAGCCGCTGGCGCAATATTGCAACACCGCCGAGGTCGGATCGTTGTCGGTGTTCACATGCATCGCATAAATTGTGATGCCGGCTGCCTTGATGTTGTCGCACAGGATTCGCTGGCGGGCGTCGATCTGGCCATTGAACTGGGTTTGGCCGTTGCCGTAGGAAGGCCAGCGATTCTGCGTATTCAGGCCGTCTGACATCACGATCAGCACCTTCTTGTAGGTGTAGCTCGGGTCTTCGGCGGGTGCATTCAACGGCGCGCTCTGGGTGAGGGATTGCCATCCCCAGGCGATTCCGATCGGCTGGTTGGTGCCGCCATTGGGAGTGAGTGAGTCGATCTTGGTCTTGAGTGCCGCGAAGTCGGTGCTGAGCGGCATCAGCTGCGCCGGACACGCATTGTATTGCTCGGCGTAGAACCGGGTGGAGGGACCTCCGGTCGGCGCGGTGTTCAGCGTGTCATAGTTCTGATCGCGGTCAGTGACGCAGCCGTTCCAGGTGTTGTGATTCTTCGGCGTGCAGTTTGCACCCCAGCCCCATCCGTTGCAGGTCTTGTTGTCGTCGTCCCAGTCGGCCCAATTGATCCAGCTTGCCTCATAATTGCTGGCGCCGACATTGACGTCCTTGGCGAAGGGAATGATCGAGACGTAGACATCGCCGGGATTCTTGGCGAGGGCGCTGAGCTGGTCGATCAGGCTTTTCGCGGCGGGCTTCAGCGCGGCCATCTTGCCGTCCTGGCCCATCGAGCCGGTGACGTCGAGCGCGATTGCCACCCGCATCCGCGTATTGCCCCAGACGGAGGTCGAGCTGGTGTTGAAATTGAGCTGGGGGAAGCCGGCGACCTTCATGAATTCAGTGGTCACGTTGCCGGACCCGTTGACCAGGATGGTCGAGCCCTGGCTGGTATTGGCGGTATACGACGCGTTGATGGTCACCGACTTGGCCTCTTTGTTGGTGTAGAGGCCGTTGAAATAGGCGGTCGCCTTCGCGCTGATCTCGCCCGCCGTTATTTTTCCGTCGGACAGATCCTTCGCCAGCATCAAGGCTGTCGAATCGAGGGCTGCCTGCATCGAAGAGCGCGCGGTGTTGACGCGGCTATAGTCGATCGCCGCCCCCATGAAGCTTAGGATTGGCAACAAGGCCAAGCCAAAGAGCACCGCGATATTGCCCTGAGTGGCGCCGGGAAAGCGGCTGACCGCGCGTCGAAACTGATTGGCAATGGAGGTAACGGGCATGATGGTCACCGTAATTGGGTTTCTGTGCCCTATTTCGGGTCAGCGCGCTAAACAGCTAGTAAATCGGTGCGGAGAAAACTGGCTCAATAGCCATCTAAACGCGGCTCGGTCGCCAGAACCGTTCGCTATCGTCAATGCCCGCTAAATGACCCGAGGTCAGGCTTTGTCAAACGCGACGGAATTGATTAACCTTCCGGGGTTCGCCGGGCTCGGGAAGCGGCCCCGCGGCAGGTCGCATTTGGCTTGAGATCAGTGCGCTTGCGGCGGGCCGAAGCCGGACCCATATTTGGAGCTATCGATCCAGCTGGTGGGGTCGAGCCGCCCGGGAGCGGCGATCCGGAGACGTGGCTGGGAACTCATTGGTTGGCTCCGCAGGGAGCTGGATGGCTCTGCGAGGAGCGCATCGCCTGAGGCGTCCTGGTTGCGTGGTCCGGTTTCCCGTGGGGATTTCGAACGCCTGTGCCATGCTGCAATTAACTTCCAGATTCGACCGTTCCGCCGCGCCCGCCGTCGCCGCATCTGCTCCCCGAATGGGCAATGATGAGAGCAATGCCGGGGGGACGGGGCCGACCACATCGGTCATCGCCAAGGTCAAACCCAAGACCAAGCGCCCGAACCTCTACCGTGTGCTGATTCTGAACGACGATTACACGCCGATGGAGTTTGTCGTTCACGTCCTGGAGAAGTTCTTCCAGAAGGACGTCGAAGCCGCGACCAAGATCATGCTCCACGTCCATCACCATGGAATCGGGGAGTGCGGGGTGTTCACCTACGAAATCGCCGAGACCAAGGTGACCCAGGTGATGGATTTTGCCCGCAAGCACCAGCATCCCCTGCAATGCGTGATGGAAAAGAAGTAGCGTCCCGCGAAATCCGCTGAAAACAGGAACGGGTTTTGCTTGGAGCGGGACGGCCGGCGCCTCATCTGCCGGACAGGTGAGTCGCATGCCCGAGGGAGTTGGAATCACTCTTGCGGAACCGGCCTTTCACCGTGATCGGACGTAACTATATGACAAAGGTTGTTGTTGCCTGACCCGGAAACGACGATCATGATGGCGGGGGCCATAGAGGACGCGAATGCCAACTTTTTCACAGAGCCTTGAACAATCCCTGCATCGTGCGCTGGCGATTGCCAACGAGCGTCATCATCAATATGCGACGCTGGAACACCTGCTGCTGTCGCTGATCGACGATTCCGACGCGGCCGCGGTCATGCGTGCCTGCAGCGTCGATCTCGACAAGCTGCGCACCAGCCTGGTCAATTATCTCGAGACCGAATTCGAGAATCTGGTCACCGACGGGGCCGACGACGCCAAGCCGACCGCGGGCTTCCAGCGCGTGATTCAGCGCGCCGTGATTCATGTGCAGTCGTCCGGCCGCGAGGAAGTTACCGGCGCCAACGTGCTGATCGCGATCTTCGCGGAGCGCGAGAGCCATGCCGCCTATTTCCTGCAGGAGCAGGACATGACCCGCTACGACGCGGTCAACTACATCAGCCACGGCATCGCCAAGCGGCCCGGGGTCTCCGAAGCCCGCCCGGTGCGCGGCGTCGATGAGGAGACCGAGAACAAGGGCAACGAGGATTCCAAGAAGAAGGGTGAGGCGCTCGATACCTACTGCGTCAACCTCAACAAGAAGGCGCGTGACGGCAAGATCGATCCGGTGATCGGCCGCAATGCCGAGATCAACCGCGCCATCCAGGTGCTGTGCCGGCGCCAGAAGAACAATCCGCTGTTCGTCGGCGAAGCCGGTGTCGGCAAGACCGCGATCGCCGAGGGTCTCGCCAAGCGCATCGTCGACAGCGAAGTGCCTGAAGTGCTGGCGGCGGCGACAGTGTTCTCGCTCGACATGGGCACGCTGCTCGCGGGCACCCGGTATCGCGGCGACTTCGAGGAGCGCCTGAAGCAGGTGCTCAAGGAGCTCGAGGCCCATCCCAACGCCATCCTTTTCATCGATGAAATCCACACCGTGATCGGCGCCGGCGCCACGTCCGGCGGCGCGATGGATGCGTCGAATCTCCTGAAGCCGGCGCTGGCATCCGGCACCATCCGCTGCATGGGCTCGACCACCTACAAGGAATACCGCCAGCATTTCGAGAAGGATCGCGCGCTGGTGCGCCGGTTCCAGAAGATCGACGTCAACGAGCCGACGGTGGAAGACGCCATCGCGATCCTGAAGGGGCTAAAACCCTATTTCGAGGACTATCACCGGCTGAAATACACCAACGAGGCGATCGAGGCCGCGGTGCAGCTGTCGTCGCGCTACATCCATGACCGCAAGCTGCCGGACAAGGCGATCGACGTGATCGACGAGTCGGGCGCGGCGCAAATGCTGGTCGCCGAGAACAAGCGCAAGAAGACCATCGGCATCAAGGAAATCGAGACCACGATCGCGACCATGGCGCGGATTCCGCCCAAGAGCGTGTCGAAGGACGATGCCGAGGTGCTCAAGCATCTCGAACAGACGCTGAAGCGCGTGGTGTTCGGCCAGGACAAGGCGATCGAAGCGCTTTCCGCCTCGATCAAGCTGTCGCGCGCCGGCCTGCGCGAGCCGGAAAAGCCGATCGGCTCCTATTTGTTCTCGGGTCCGACCGGCGTCGGCAAGACCGAAGTTGCAAAACAGCTCGCGGCCTCGCTGGGCGTCGAACTGATCCGGTTCGACATGTCCGAATATATGGAGCGTCACACGGTCTCGCGCCTGATCGGCGCGCCTCCGGGCTATGTCGGCTTCGACCAGGGCGGGTTGTTGACCGACGGCGTCGACCAGCATCCGCACTGCGTGGTGCTGCTCGACGAAATCGAGAAGGCGCATCCGGATCTCTACAACGTGCTGCTGCAGATCATGGATCACGGCCGGCTCACCGACCACAACGGCAAGCAGGTCAATTTCCGCAACGTGATCCTGATCATGACCACCAATGCCGGCGCCGCCGACCTGGCGCGTCAGGCGTTCGGCTTCACGCGCAACAAGCGGGAAGGCGACGATCACGAGGCGATCAACCGCCAGTTCGCGCCCGAATTCCGCAACCGGCTCGACGCCATCGTCTCGTTCGCCCATCTCAATCCCGATGTGATCGGCATGGTGGTTGAAAAGTTCGTGCTGCAGCTCGAGGCGCAGCTTGCCGACCGCGACGTCACCATCGAATTGTCGGAGCCGGCAAAGGCGTGGCTGATCAAGCACGGTTATGACGAGCAGATGGGTGCGCGGCCGATGGCGCGCGTGATCCAGGAATACATCAAGAAGCCGCTGGCGGACGAGGTGCTGTTCGGCAAGCTCAAGGGCGGCGGCCATGTTCGCGTCGTGCTGGTCAAGGACGAAGCGAATGCAGAAGCCGACGAGGAGAAGATCGGCTTCGAATATGTCGAGGGACCGGTGACGCCGAAGCCGGAGAAATTGCCCGGCGCGCGCAAGCGCAAGCCGAAACCCAGCGGCCCCGGCGGCGGATCGAAGGGCCCGGCCTCACGCGGCCCGCTGGTCAAGGTGTGAGCCGGTAAGATCAGGAATCGGAAAGCCGGTGTGTCGCGAGACTGCCGGCTTTTTTGATGGATAGGGTGCTCGGGCGCGCGGGCTGTTCAGCCTTCGCCGATCAGTTCCTTGATGCGGCGCTGCAGCTGGCGCTTTTTCTTTTCGCTCTTGCGCAGCCGCTCCTCGAGATCGGAGACCGGCAGTTCGACAGGGGCTTCCGCGCGGAAGGCGACGCCGACGAAATTGTCGCGCCACCAGACCACTTTGGCCAGGAAGGATTGGCCCTTTCGGGCGATCTTCAGCGACATCTGTTCCCGTGGCAGCTTGATGACGTTGCTGAACTCCAGGCTGGCGCCGTTTTCGGAGATATTGCGCACCACGCAGTCGCGCGTCGCGCCGTCGCTTTCGGCAACGCCGCCGTAAATCACCTTGTCGCGAGCGTTCTGGCGCCGATCCGGCATGGAAACAGTCTCCTCTGCAAGAGGGGACCATACCCGGCTTCGCTTCAGGCGAAAGACCATGGCGGACGAAATGCGCCGTTAACGTAAATTGATGATAGCGAAACAAGCCGTGATTTCAGGGCTTTTTCAGGCCCGGACGAGGTCAGTTCGATCGACCGCAACCCCTCAAGCAGCGCTCTCGCGCAAACCGCGGGCGATTTCCTTCTGCGCGTCGAATTCACGCCGCAGCCGCACCAACTCCTCGGCGCTCAGGGCATCGGCGTTGCTGTAGTCGCGCTTCCACGCCGCGTCCGCGCTCCATCGCAACGGCGACTGCACCGTGGTCTGCGGGCCCGGGGCGGTTTCCAGCACCCGCAGGGCCAGTTCGAGGGTAAACGCCTGCGAGGCGGAATCGTGCGGCTTGCCTGCCGAATTGCCGAGCGGAAAATCGGAGAACAGGAACCGCGGCACCGCGGCGTGTTCGACGATATCCTTGGCGCACCCCATCACGACGGTAGAAATGCCGTTGGCCTCGAGGTGCCGGGCGACCAGGCTGATGGTCTGGTGGCAGACCGGGCAGTTCGGAACCAGCACGGCGGCATCGACGTTGTCGGCCTTGCAGCGCGCCAGGATTTCGGGGGCGTCGGTATCGATGGTGACGCGATGGCTGCGGTTGGTCGGCGCGCCGAAGAAGCGGGGCGCTACTTCGCCGATCCGTCGCTCGTTCGCCAGCCGCCGCAGTTGCGGCAGCGGAAACCAGCTGCCGCTGTCGTCGGCTTTGGTGTGCACGCGGTCATAGGCGATGTGCGAGATTCGCAGATCATGATCTCGGGAAGTATCGCCATCATAGACCGCATAGAATTTGGCGCCGCCATTGTACCTGGCGCCCGGGCCCTGATCGCCCTTGGCGGGATCGAACGGCGCCGCGGTGGTGATCAGTGCCACGCGGGATTGCGTCAGCGGCTTCTTCAGCGGCTGGAACGGCGCCTCGGCGTAATGCGCCCAGCGATAGGGCGTGGTGTAGCCGATCGCCGCATAATAGTCGCGGGTCCGTTGCATATAACGGATCGGCACGTCGTCGTCGGGTGCGAAGCCGAACTGGTCGTTCGAAGCTGCCGTCATGCCTTGCGCTCCACATGCGCGCCATCATTTTTGTCGATAGCTGTATCTTGATAGCTAGACGGTCGGTTCCCTGTGTCAAGCGCGGCTTGCGGGATAGCAGAGCTCCCATGCGAACGGTCATTGGTCTGCGGGCTGCGCTCTGCGCTGTCATCATGACATTCTCGCAGCCCGCGGCGCGGACGATGGCCGAGGAGGCGGCGCCCGCGGAAAACGCCCGTGAGACCGACACGCGCGAGGCGATGTGCCTGATGATCGAGTCGGCGGCGAAGGCCAACGAACTACCGTTGGAGTTTTTCGCCCGCGTAATCTGGCAGGAGAGCCGCTTTCAGTCCGACGCGGTGGGACCGGTGACGCGCAGCGGCCAGCGCGCGCAGGGCATTGCACAGTTCATGCCGGGGACCGCCAGCGAGCGCCGGCTGCTCGATCCCTTCGATCCCGTGCAGGCATTGCCCAAATCCGCGGAATTCCTGCGCGAATTGCGCGGGCAGTTCGGCAATCTCGGTCTGGCGGCGGCGGCCTATAATGCCGGACCACGGCGGCTGCGGGAATGGCTTGATGGCTCCGGCTATATGCCGCAGGAGACGCGCAATTACGTGGCAGCGATCACCGGCACGACGGTCGACGAATGGGCGAGGCCGGGCACGAAAGACAGACTGTCCGACCGCGCGCCGAACTCTTCGTGCCGCGAATTGATGGCCCTGCTCAGGCGCGCGCCCAATCCCTTCGTCACCGAGCTGGAGCAGCATGTGAAGCTTGGCGCCGACAAGCTCTGGGGCGTGCAACTCGCCGCCGGCTTCAATCGCGACCGGGCGCTGGCGATGTATTCACGGGCGATGAAGCGATTGGGTGCCGTGATCGGCGATCAGGACCCGAGCCTCTCGGGCAGGATCTGGCGCAGCCGCGGCACGCGAACGTTCTATCAGGTGCGGATCGGCGCCGACACGCGGCCCGCCGCCGACGAACTCTGCAGCCGTATCCGCCGCGCCGGCGGGGCGTGCCTGGTGTTGCGAAATATGAACGTGAGGGGGTGATCGGACTGACGGCGCCTCTCCCAAGGATGGCTGCTCTGCCTGGGCTTCCCTTGACGCTGGTGTCATTCGCTATCGTTATGGGCCGAGACAACCCACATGGTCCGATCAGCCTTGGCCCTTCCAGCGCTCGACTCCCCGAGTTGGCAAAGTCCCATGCGCGCATTTGCATGGGGCATGCGCTCGGTTGCCTCGACGGTGCTGACGCTGGTGTTGTTTGCTACCTATCTCGGCATCGGCGCGCTGGCGCATGACAGCCATTTCAGCCTCGGATGGGTGCTGGCGAGCACGGTTCTGGTCTGGGCGGGGCCGGCGCAGATCATCCTGATTTCGACGCTGGGATCGGGCGCCACCGTGGTGCAGGCGGCGATTGCCGTGACCGTCAGCGCCATCCGGCTGTTTCCAATGGTGGTTTCCGTATTGCCGATGATGCGCACGCCACGGACAAAACGGCGTCATCTGGTGCTGGCGACGCATTTCATCGCGGTGACCCTGTGGGTCGAATGTTTTCGTCTGTTCCCGCATGTGCCGCGCGAGCGGCGTATCGCGTTCACGCATGGGCTCGGCATCGGGCTGTGCGCGGTCTGCCTGTTTGCCACTACGCTCGGTTATGGCCTTGCCGCCAAACTGCCGCCGCTGCTGGGCGCTGCCATCCTGCTGCTGACGCCATTGGCGTTCCTGCTCTCCACCGCGCGCAACTGCCGCCAGCTTTCCGATGTGCTGGCGCTGGTGCTGGGGCTGGCGCTGTTTCCGTTGGTTTCCGTGCTGCAGACCGGCGTCGATATCCTGATCAGCGGCATCTCCGCCGGCACCATCGCCTACGGCGTTCACCGGTGGCGGGAACGCAAATGAGCGATTTTATTGGCGACTGGCATGCGCTGCTGGTGCTCGTGATCGCGGGTTTCCTGCCCAATGAGGTCTGGCGCATGCTCGGCCTCTGGTTCGGCGGCGGCGTCGATGAGGGCTCCGAACTGCTGGTGTGGGTGAGGGCGGTCGCGACCGCGATTCTCGCCGGCGTCATCGCGCAAATCCTTGTGTTGCCGCCCGGCGCGCTGGCCAGCGTGCCGGATGGGCTGCGCTACGGCGCGGTGGCGGCGGGATTCGCGGTCTTCATGCTGACGCGGCGGTCGATTTTTGCCGGCGTGGCCGGCGGCGAGGCCGTCATGCTGGCTGGCAAATGGTGGCTGGGCTGATACTGTCCGCCCAGTCGAACGCATCAAGGGGAATCGGGAATGAATTCGCGCGCAAGGTCGGCTCTGGCTGGCTGTCTTTTGACTGTTGCAGCCTTTGCCGCGACGCCGGCCGCCATCGCGGCTGACTATCCGACGCGCCCGATCAAGCTGGTGGTGCCCTATGCCGCGGGCGGCCCCACCGATGTCCTCGGCCGGCTGGTCGGCGAGTTTCTCGGCCGCGACCTCAAGCAGCCTGTCGTCGTCGAACAAGGCCGGCGCACAGGGCGCGATCGGCGCCGAGATCGTGGCCCGTTCCGAGCCCGACGGCTACACCCTGTTCGTTACGGCGGCGTCGATCATCGTGCTCAACCCGATGCTGTACAAGAAGCTGCCCTACGATCCGGTGAAGGATTTCCGGATATTGGCGCTGCTGACCGATCTGCCCGTGGTGATGGAGGTTCACCCTTCCGTGCCGGCCAGGACGGTGGCCGAGTTCGTCGCCTACGCCAAGGCGAATCCCGGCAAGATCAATTTCGGATCGGCCGGCACCGGCGGCACCATTCACTTGGCCGGCGAGATGTTCAAGCAGATCGCGGGCGTCGATATGGTGCACGTGCCGTACAGGGGAGCCGGACCGGCGCTGAGCGATCTGATATCCGGCAACATCCAGGTGATGTTCGATACGCTGAGCACGGCGTTGCCGCCGGTGAAGGGCGGTTTGCTGCGGCCGCTGGGCGTGAGTTCGGAAAAGCGCAGCCCCGATCTGCCCGACGTGCCGACCATCGCCGAGAGCGGTTATCCCGATTACCGCGTCAGCGTCTGGTTTGGCATTGCGGCGCCGGCGAAGCTGCCGGACGATGTCGCGCAGAAGGTCAGCGCCAGCCTCGACCGGGCGCTGAACGACGACGCCTTCCGGGCCTCGCTGGAGAAGATCGGCTTTCCGGCGTTGCGTCCGCGCAGCGCCGCCGCGATTACCGAGTTCATCGATGCCGACCGTAACAGGTGGTCGGCGGTGATCAAGAAGCTGAACATCTCACTGGACTGACGACATGGTGGCCAAGACTGACGTCCGCGACGGCGAACTCGCCGTCGATCTGCCGAAGGCGGGCAATGCTTCGCTGTTCTTCATCGGCCGCATCCGCACGCCCTGGACCTCGCGCGAGATGACGCCGCGGCAGGGCCGTCACGACGGCCCGGTCTGCCGGCTGGAGATCTTCGAGCCGTGGGTGCCGGCGCTGAAGGGCGTCGACTTCTATTCCAACCTCGAAGTGATCTACTGGCTGCACCAGTCGCGCCGCGATTTGGTGCTGCAGAGCCCGAAGAACAACAGGAACACCCGCGGCGCGTTCTCGCTGCGCTCGCCGGTGCGGCCGAACCCGATCGGCACCTCGATCGTCAAGCTGGTCGGCATCGAGGGCAACACGGTGCTGGTACGAGGCCTCGACTGCCTCGACGAGACGCCGCTGCTGGACATCAAGCCCGACCGCTGCGAATTCACCCCGCTGGCGCAGCCGCACCCCGGGGATTTCGAGACGGA
>NZ_JAUYAN010000088.1 GCF_030693485.1 Bradyrhizobium sp.
GTTTCGCCCGATAATCCGTGCCCCTTCCTCCGCGCCGCCGTGTCGGAGGGTTTTGTCGGTGGCCACGTCGTGCCGATTCCGGAGCTTTGCAGGACCATCGAGGCCGCCAGCGGCAAGACCGGGTTGCAGAAGAAACTGGTCGGCGTGAAGACCTATCCGGTGGCCCTGGTGGCCAACGGTCTCAGTCCCTTTCGCCTGCTGAAAAGCTGGTGGTCCGGCGCCGAGCTCGACGCGCTGCGCAATGGCCCGCTGGACAAGCATGGCGTCGGCTCGCGCATCCTGAATGCGACCGCCGAGGTGCATGAAAGCGAAATCGCGCGTCTCGCCGAGTTCGGCAGCGACTGGCCGGATCCGTGCGGCGGAACCGAGCGCGGGCTGACCGGCAGCCAGATCAAGACCTACATGGATGCGAATTTCGAGCGCGCCAAGGGCCACCGGCGCTGGTTCGACCGGCTGCTGATGAACGGCGAATGGCCAGTTCTGCTCGATATCATGGGCAAGGGCGAGGGCGACAGACGCTACCTCAGCGTGGCCGAAGTCAGGACGCTGTTCGTCGACCGCCGGCTGCCCGACCGCATCAACGCGCGGCTGGCATCGCAGCCGGCGCCGGCAAAGGGTCCGTTGCGCAAGGTTCTCAAGGCCGCGGTCTGGCTGGTTGCGCTGGCCGCCGCGGCGATCGTGGCGATCGCCGAATTCCCCAATCAGGTCGGCAAGATCATTCCGCCGCTGGCGCAATTGCTGCCGCCGCCGCTGCCGGAGTTCGCGCCGGTTAAATCCGCGCACTGGCTCGACCAGAACTGGTCGACCGAGGACCGCCACTGGTTCCACCATGCGAGCCAGGGCACCGCGACATTCCCGGTGCCCTATGCCTGGTTTCTGGCGCTGGAACAGCCGGGCCTTTATCTGTTCACCCAGCCCGGCCGGCTGGCGGATCCGCAGTATCTGGAGCGGATGGGTTTTATTCCGAGTCCGAAAACGGTTCGCGCCGACGCCGAGACGCTGCGCCGCTATGGCTTTGTGAACAACCCCAACGTCAAGACCACGCCGGCGCCTGAGACCTTGGCCGGCCTGCGGCCGACGCCGGTCGAGAATTTCGACGGCCTGCCGGTCGGGTTCTCGCGCATGACCCCCGTCATCAATCCCGGGACCGGTGAACCCTCCTCCGACAAGATCGGGCTCAGCTGTGCGGCCTGTCACACCGGTAGCCTCCGCTACAAGGACGTCAGTGTGCGCTTTGACGGCGGTGCGGCCATGCTGGAACTGCGCAAGCTCGAGATGGCAACCGGTCTTTCGATTTTCTACACGCTGATTGTGCCGGGCCGGTTCGATCGCTTCGCCGACCGCGTGCTCGGTTCCGAATCCAGCAAGGACGATCGCAACAAGCTCAAGCAGGGACTGAAGGAAGTCGCCGATTTCCTGAAAGCCCAGATCGAAATCACCGCGAAGACGCTGAAGGCGAAGGGCCAGAAGGACACCGACGAAGGATACGGCCGGCTCGACGCCCTGAACCGGATCGGCAACCAGGTCTTCTATACCGATCTGGCGGCGAGCGGCCTCGCCGACTACGCCGGCAACATCCACGCCAACGATGCGCCGGTCAGTTATCCGCCGGTTTGGACCGTGCCCTGGTTCTGGTGGGCGCAGTACGATGCGTCGATCGAGCAGCCCCTGATCCGCAATGCCGGCGAGGCGCTGGGCGTTGCGGCGCTGGTCAATCTGTCACCGGACCATCCGCCGGAAAAGCTCTTCAGCTCGTCCGTTGCGATGGAAAATCTCGTGCGCATCGAAGCGATGTTGCGCGGGCCGGATCCGTTCGGCCGAAATCCGAAGGATTTCGGCGGGCTGGCTTCGCCGGCATGGCCGTCGCATCTGTTCCCCAATGATGACGCATGGAAGATCAAGCCCGACCGCGTCATCAGGGGCCGGAAGCTCTATGCCGAGATCTGCGCCGAGTGCCACCTCGGACCGGTCAAGGATCCCGTGTTCGACGCCGAATTCAAGGACAAGAGTTTCTGGTCCGACAAACGCTGGATGCAGGACCCGAAAGGCGGCTGGGTGCTGAATGAGGTTCAGAAGCAGGTCGCGCATATGGGAACGGATCCCGCGCAGGCCAATGTGTTGCAGACCCGGCAGGTGCAAATTCCCGGGTTCCTCGACCTGCAGCCGGCGCGCGATCTCGGCGAGCGCTGGAAGTGCAAGAATCTGGCGACCTACTCCTCGACCAGCATGCCATTCTCGATCGCGCTGATGATCATCGTCGACAAGGTCGCCCAGAAATGGATCAAGGACAACAACCTCAAGGAGCCCGCGATCAGCGAATTATGGGGCGACCGCAGCAACTGTCCCAATCCCGACGCGTCGCCGGAAAAGCCGATCTATCGCGCGCGGCCGCTGAACGGCGTCTGGGCGACGGCGCCCTACATTCACAACGGTTCGGTGCCCTCGCTGTACTGGATGCTGAAGCCCGCGGCCGAGCGCCCGAAGCAGTTCTGCCTCGGCGCGCGGGATTTCGATCCGCAGGATGTCGGCTTCAAGGTCGCGCCCGGCGGCGACAAATCCTGCAAGACTGGCGAGACCATGTTCCAGGAGGCGGACAGCCACGGCAAGCCGATCAACGGCAACAGCGTGATGGGACATTCGCTGGAAGCCGACAAGGGACAGGACATGAAGACCTACAAGAACGGCGTGATCGGCCGCATGCTGAGCGACGACGAGCGGTATGATCTGATCGAGTATCTGAAGACGCTGTGAGGGAAGGGGGGCGCATCAAAGCACGCGGCCCTCATTGATGTTGACGCCCGGCTGATCGCCTTCATCGGGCGATCGGGCCGCGCAACGTCGTCATGCTGCAAGCAGCAGCGGAACTTCGCATCGACTGATCCATTGGTTTGAGGACACCCCTCGCACCATCCGGAGAATTCATGCTGCTACCCAAGGGAACAACCGTGGCCGTCGCCGACGGCGAGAAATTCAGCCTGTTCCGCAACACCGGGGATGAGGCCAATCCCGCGCTGACGGCGATGCCGGAACCGGAAATTGACAGCGTCAACAAGGGTTCTGGCTCGGGCCATCAGGACAGTGCCGCCAATCCTGACAATAACCAGGCTGCGGAAGACGGCTTCGCGGGCGGAATTGCCAATTTTCTCAACAGGCGGGTACTCGACGGCGAGATTTCCGATCTCGTCATCATCGCCGCCCCGCGCACCCTCGGCGAACTGCGCAAGAGCTATCACAAGAAGCTGTCGGACGTGCTGCGCGGTGAAATCTCGAAGGATCTCACGGGGCACGCGGTGCACGACATCGAAAAGGCCATCGCTGCCGCGTAGTCGATGCAGCGAGCCCCCCACAAACAAAAACCCCGCCATTCGCGGCGGGGTCCAGTCTGGGAGGAGAGAGCCTGGCGGCCCTCGGTAGAACTCTTGATCAGGCGGGGATGCGCTCTTCGACCTCATGCGGCTCGCGCAGCACATAGCCGCGGCCCCAGACGGTCTCGATGAAGTTGCGGCCTTCGGAGGCGTTGGCGAGCTTCTTGCGCAGCTTGCAGATGAAGACGTCGATGATCTTCAGTTCGGGCTCGTCCATGCCGCCGTAGAGATGGTTGAGGAACATTTCCTTGGTCAGGGTGGTGCCCTTGCGGAGCGAGAGCAGCTCCAGCATCTGGTATTCCTTGCCCGTCAGATGCACGCGCTGGCCGCCGACTTCCACCGTCTTGGTGTCGAGATTGACCACGAGGTCGCCGGTCTGGATCACCGACTGGGCATGGCCCTTGGAACGGCGCACGATCGCATGGATGCGGGCAACCAGTTCGTCCTTGTGGAAAGGCTTGGTCATGTAATCGTCGGCGCCGACGCCGAGACCCTTGACCTTGTCCTCGATGCCGGCGAGGCCGGAGAGGATCAGAATGGGGGTCTTGATCTTCGACACCCGAAGCTGCTTCAGCACGTCGTAACCGGACATGTCGGGCAGGTTGAGGTCGAGAAGGATAATGTCGTAGTCGTATAGTTTGCCGAGATCGACGCCTTCCTCCCCGAGATCCGTCGTGTAGACGTTGAAGCTCTCGGATTTGAGCATCAGTTCGATCGACTGCGCAACGGCGCTATCATCTTCTATCAGCAAAACGCGCATGCCAGTCCCCTATAGTCGCCGCTCCGGGCGTCAGGTCGGCCGCACTTGCGGCACTCAAAACGCCTTTGAACAACTGATTCGGATCCTGACGACATATGGTTAACAAAATCTGATTCCCGTCCGCAAGCTCTATCCGTGCAATTTTTGTCGAATCGCCCTAAGATATTGCAGCCAAGTAGGTTTTTGTAACCACTCCCGTTCAAGTTCCACATTAAGAGACGGGCTTAACCGACTCCTGCGACTCACCCTTCTTCTGATGGGCAAGCGCTCTCAGTCACCAAAGACAGTGACGTAATGATTAACGATGCGGGTAAACACGAAGTTAAGGGCGAGGCCAAAATGCGGGGAAACTTAAGGTTTTCGCAATGAAGGCGCTCGCCGAACAGATCGGCGATATCGACGGCGTCAATATATATGGCCGGGTGGTGGGCGTGCGCGGCCTGATGGTCGAGATCGCCGGCCCGATCCATGCCATGTCGGTCGGCGCCCGCATCGTGATCGAAACCGGCGGCACCCGACCCATCCCCGCCGAGGTGATCGGCTTTTCCGGCAACAATGCCGTGGTGATGCCGTTCGCCGGCCTCGAGGGCGTGCGGCGCGGCTGCCGCGCGGTGATTGCCAATGCCGCCAGCCAGGTGCGGCCGTCGGCGGCCTGGCTCGGCCGCGTCATCAACGCGATGGGCGAGCCGATCGACGGCAAGGGACCGTTGCCGCAGGGGCCCTCGCCGATGCCCTATCGCAACTCGCCGCCGCCGGCCCATTCGCGCAAGCGGGTCGGCACGCCGCTGGATCTCGGGGTGCGCTCGCTCAATACCTTCCTGACCTGCTGCCGCGGCCAGCGCATGGGCATCTTCGCCGGTTCCGGCGTCGGCAAGTCGGTGCTGCTGTCGATGCTGGCGCGCAACGTCGATGCCGACATCACCGTGATCGGTCTGGTCGGCGAGCGCGGCCGCGAGGTGCAGGAGTTCCTGCAGGACGACCTCGGCGACACCGGCCTGGCGCGCTCGGTGGTGGTGGTGGCGACCTCCGACGAGCCCGCTTTGATGCGGCGGCAGGCGGCGTACCTGACGCTGGCGATCTGCGAATACTTCCGCGACGAGGACAAGGACGTGCTGTGCCTGATGGATTCGGTGACGCGGTTTGCCATGGCGCAGCGCGAGATCGGCCTGTCGGCGGGCGAGCCGCCGACCGCGAAGGGCTATACGCCGACGGTGTTCACCGAACTGCCGAAGCTGTTGGAGCGCGCCGGACCGGGAACCGGCATCGGCACCATCACCGGCATCTTCACGGTGCTGGTCGACGGCGACGACCATAATGAGCCGATCGCCGACGCGGTCCGCGGCATCCTGGATGGCCATATCGTGATGCAGCGATCGATTGCCGAGCGCGGCCGTTTTCCCGCGATCAACATCCTCAAATCGGTCTCCCGCACCATGCCGAAAGCGGCCGATCCGGCCTTTCTGCCCGTCATCACCCGGGCCCGCCAGGTGATGGCGACCTATGCCGACATGGAGGAACTGATCCGGCTTGGGGCCTATCGCCAGGGCTCCAGTCCCGAGGTCGACGAGGCAATCAAGCTGCATGCCCCGCTGGAAAGCTTCCTGCGCCAGGCCAAGGACGAAGTCACCAGCCTGAACGAGGGATACGGCCAATTGGATCAAATCCTCAAGGATTTGGAAACGGAACGCTAACTTTGTCGAGCCATGATCCGCACCACATGAGTAATGCTGCCGGTGGGGCCCTTATGACTTCATTTGGGGATGCCGGTTCCGTCCCGCGTTCTGATCGGGACTTCTGGGGAGTATGAGTCGATGAAGTCACGTGAAACGCTGATCCGCCTGAAGAAATTTCAGGTCGACGAAAAGCGCCGAAGGGTCGCCCAGATCGAGGGCATGATCGCCGATTTCCAGCGCATGTCGGTCGACCTCGAGCGCGAAATCCAGACCGAACAGGACCGCGCCGGGATCAACGATCCCACGCATTTCGCCTATCCGACCTATGCCAAGGCGGCGATCCAGCGGCGGGAAAACCTGACCCGCTCCGCGGACGAACTGCGGATCCAGCTCGAAGACGCCAAGGGCCTTTTGGGCGAAGCGTTCGATGAGCTGAAGAAAGTCGAACTGCTGGACGAGCGCGACCAGGCCCGCGAGCGGGCCGAAGAGAGCGCCCGGGAGCAGGCGGATCTCGACAGTATCGGCCTGATGCGCGCCCGCATCGGGGCAGTTGCCTGACCCTTTCCCGGCCGCCTTTGCCGAAACACCGCCAGAACCCGGGCCGCATGGTCCGGGTTTGTTTTTTGGATGTCCACAGGGCGGCATCGGTGACTTGGTGGCCACGTCGGGCGCAGGGTATGGTACGACATGTCAGGACCGCCGCTCCGGTGGCTTTGGGAGCGATAGGGCTTCGGGAATTTTGGGGACGCTGAATGCTGACGCCAGCTGAGCTGGTCTGGCTGCTTGCCGCGGTGGCGAAGGGGGATGAGGCTGCTTTCGAGCGCCTTTATGCCGCCACGCGCGCGAAACTCTTCGGCGTGGTCCTGCGTATCTTGCGGCGACAGGATCTCGCGGAGGAGGTCATCCAGGAAGCTTACGTCAAGATCTGGAACAGCGCCGGGCAGTTCAATCCAGGCCTGTCGTCGCCGATCACGTGGATGGCGTCGATCGCCCGCAACCGGGCCATCGACGTCGTGCGCAAGCGAACCGAGACGTCGATCGAGGAGGAGCCGTCGGCCATGGAAGTGGCCGCCGACAGTCCGGATCCGCTGGCGCGCCGGGAAATGACGGAAGAGTTGAAGCGGCTTTTGGAGTGCGTCGGCCGCCTCGAGCCCGACCGGCAAAAGCTGGTGCTTCTGGCCTATTACAATGGCTGGAGCCGCGAGCAGCTGGCAGCGAAATTCGAGACACCGGTGAACACGGTGAAGACATGGCTGCGCCGCAGCATGATGGATATTCGGGAGTGTCTTGGAGTCTGATGGCCTACAGCGAAGACCATATCGCGCTCGCCGCGGAATACGCACTCGGCACCCTCGATGCCGACGAGCGCGCGCAGGTCGAGACCATGATGTCGGTGGACAAGGAGTTCACCGCGATGGTCGAGGCGTGGCAGCAGAAGCTGGGCGTCCTCAACCAGATGGTCGGATCGGTCGAGCCGCGGCCCGAAGTCTGGGACCGGATCAAGACCGCGATCGGACATTCCGAGCCGCAGGCGCCGCTGCTGCTTCCCGACGCGCCGCCGCCGCCTTTGGCCACCGACATCGGCGAAACCGCCGCGCCGGTCGACACCTCCAATGTCATCCAGTTGTCCGCCCGGGCCAAACGCTGGCGCAATTTGGCGACGTTGACGACGGCGATTGCAGCGGCCCTGGTCGCGATGATCGCCACCCAGCTCTATGCGCCGGACCGGCTTCCCGACGGGCTTCGCCCGAAGGTGCGCACCCAGGTGGTCGAGGTGAAGACCACGGTCACCCCGCCACCGTCGGGCCAGTTCGTCGCGCTGCTGCAGAAGGACAGCACCTCGCCCGCCTTCATCTTGACGGTGGACGGCGCCAGCAAGAATTTCACCGTGCGCCGGGTCGGCGCCACGCCCGAACCCGGCAAGAGCTTCGAGCTGTGGCTGGTGTCCGACAAGCTGCCGGGTGCGCGTTCGCTCGGCGTGATCGGCGGCAACGACTTCACCACGCGACCGGCGCTGACAGCCTACGACACCGACACGGTGAACAAGGCGACCTACGCCGTCACGCTTGAGCCCGAAGGCGGTTCGCCGACCGGCGTCGCCACCGGGCCGGTCGTATTCACCGGCAAGCTGATCGAAGCGGTGCCGCCGGCGGCTGCGGCGCCGGCGCGGTAGACCATCTGCGCCGGGCGTTTCAAGCGCCCCGCTTGCGACGTTGCCGGATGATTGTCTCCGTCTCCTCGGCTGCAGTACCGCGCCGCTGCCGCCGGTCGATCAGGCGCATGACAGGAGTTACGGTCACACCATGCAGTATAATTGAGATGAGTATGATGAGCGCGACCGTGCTCCAGATTACATCGACCTTATCGAACGCCTCCTTTTGCAGAGCGTATGCCAGGTAGTAAATCGACCCCAATCCGCGAATCCCGAAAAAGCTGATCACGGCACGCTCGGTGGGCGGACAGGCCGTGCCAGCCAGGCAAAGCCAGCCCGCCAGCGGGCGCACGACAAAAATGGCGAGCAAGGCGTAACCGACAGAACTCCAGGTCAGTGCATCCAGAAGCCCTCCGCTGGTAATGGCGCCTCCGAACAGAACGAGCAGGATCATCATCAGCAGACGTTCGAGCTGTTCTGAAAAATCATGCAGCGTTTGATGATACTTGTGGTTTCGCTCTGCATCCCGCAGGGCCAGCCCGGCAACGAAAACCGAGAGGAAACCGTATCCATGCAGAGCTTCTGCGATGCCGTAAACGGCAACCGTTATTCCAAGCGCAACAAATCCATCGCCGGTTCGCGATAATTTGGCTCGGTTTGGCATTCGAAACACCAGCCATCCCAGGGCAAAGCCAAGCAGAGCGCCGACGCCGACACCAACAGTCAAACGCCAGATCACTTCCGTACCCAGCCAGCGAAAAAGCCAGGGTTCGCCCGTGCGACCCGCTTCGGCTATCGCGATGGCGCACATGATGAAGGGAAATGCCAGACCGTCGTTCAAACCGGCTTCGGATGTAAGTGCAAATCGTGTGTCGTCTTCCTCCCCGGATTTTGGAGGACCGACTTGCACATCGCTCGCCAACACCGGATCCGTGGGAGCAAGGGCAGCAGCCATGACCAAAGCTGTCGCTACGCCTAAGTCCAGTATCGTATAACCAAGCCATGCAAGCGCCAAAATCGTCACGGGCATGGCGATGGCCAGCAGGCGCCATGTCACCATCCATGACAGCCATCCGATCCTGCGATCAATCTTGAGTGCAGCTCCCATCAGCGAGATGATGACAACCAGTTCCGTCAACCGCTCGACAATCGGCAGATTGCCCGCGGGATGCGGAACGGAAATATCCAGGGGAAGCGCGAAAATGGCGGCCCCGATCGCCACGAAAAAAATCGGAAGCGACAGCGGCGCTTCACTCAGAAGCATCGGCAACCAGGCCGTCATGAGGACCAAAGCGCCAAGGCCGATCAGCAGAAAAATGTAAGCTTCCGGCAAGCGTTGCTCCGTGCTCGATGAATGCGGTTGTTTGGTTTCTCCGCATATAGGCGCAGCGCGGAATGCTCGCCTCGACAATGCACGATCCGGATTTTTCGTTCCGCGTCAGGAACCGCGCGCAGGCTCGGGAGTTATCCGGGTGTCCCGCTATACTGGAAGGACGGATGTAGTCCTTTCCAGAAAGGCTCCCTTACCGGGAGCCTTTTGTTTTTTGCGGTCAATGGAGAACGAAAATGGAAATCAAGGAGCATATGGAAGTCATCGGCGCGGACGGCGTGCATGTCGGCACGGTGGACAAGGTCGAAGGCGGTCGGATCAAGCTGACGAAAAAGGACAGCGGCGAAGGTTCTCACAAGGGCCATCACCACTTCATCGCCAGGAGCCTGGTTGCCGGCGTCGAAGGCAACAAGGTCAGACTGTCCGCAAATGCGGATGTCGCGGTGACGATGGAGCAGGAGAAGTAACGGAGTTGCAGGGCGACGGAGGGGCGAAAATCCTGCCTGCCCGTCACTGAGACGCGGCGACCGTGCTGCCAAAAAAAAGAAAACGCCCGTGGGGAGCGGGCGTTTTCGGTAGTCGACTTGGGGGTCGTTGGGGTCGTCTATTATCCACGAGGCGACTTTGGGGGGCTGCTAAAGAGCCGCGTGAATTCCTTGAATTTCGTTAGCGCACCGTCGAGGTCTCCGCGCTGGTGATCGCCACCGGCTTGCCGGCCTTGAGGACGCGCGCCGTCTGGGTGTATCCCTCGTCCGAGGCAGTGGTGCGAGCCGAGATGCCGAAGCCCGCCACCGCGATACCAGCGACAAGCGCCACGACCACGATCTTCAGGTGGGTCGAGCGATCTGCGCTGTAAATCGAATGGTTCATTGGAAGCCTCCTGCCCTGTCTTACGGATTGGTGTGGTGCATCCGCCGACAGGTTCAAACATCTCATGGTAAGAAACGTAGGGACTGGGCCTTAAGTTCCTAAGGGGCGATCACAAGGCAGTGAAAGGAGTTGAAGTCCCGCGACTGGAAGCCGACGCGAGATAAGGTAAGTCGCGAAATAATATGTAGATTCAATAGTTTAAAAACTATCTGGTGGCCCGAAGCGCGCGACCGCGTCGCTCCGGCAAATGCCGACAATTCAGCAAATGCCGACAATTCATTTGCCTGTGGCGGAAATGCCCAGCCGTTGCGGCCGTCGCCCGTCAGACGCTGCCGACCGTCTTCAGCCGCGCCCGGGGATGGATTTCCGCCTGCGACAGCACCGTGGTTTGCGAGCGGAACCGTTCCACCAGCGAGCGCACGAACGGCCTGATCGCTGCCGAGGTCACCAGCACCGGCGCCTCGCCTTCGCGGGCGGCCTGTTCGAAGCGGTCGCGCACCACCGTCATGAATTCCGACAGCTTCGATGGCTGCATCGCCAGTTGGCGTTCCTCGCCGGCGCCGACCAGCGATTCGGCGAACGCCTGTTCCCATTTCGCCGACAGCGCGATCAGCGGCAGATAGCCGTTGTGCGAGGTGTTTTGCGCGCAGATCTGCCGCGCCAGCCGGGCGCGGACATGCTCGACCATGGTCGCCGGGTTGCGCGAGAACGCCAGCGCGTCGGCGATGCCCTCCAGAATGGTCGAGAGATCGCGGATCGAGATCCGCTCGGCCAGCAGCAATTGCAGCACGCGCTGGATGCCGGACACCGTGACCAGCGCCGGCGTGATGTCCTTGACCAGTTCGCCCTGTTCCTTCGGCAGGTCCTTCAGCAGTTTCTGCACCTCGCCATAGGACAACAGGTCCGACATGTTGGTCTTGAGCAGCTCGGTGAGGTGGGTCGACAGCACGGTCGCGGCGTCGACCACGGTATAGCCCTTTAGCGACGCCTCCTCCTTTAGGCTGGCGTCGACCCACGTCGCCGGCAGGCCGAAGGTCGGCTCGATGGTATGGATGCCCGGGATACCGACCTGATTGCCGGCGGGGTCCATGACCATGAAACTGTTCGGCCAGATCTTGCCCGTGCCGGCGTCCACTTCCTTGATCTTGATGATGTAGGTGTTGGCCTCCAGCTGCACATTGTCGAGAATGCGCACGGCCGGCATCACGAAGCCCATTTCGACCGCGAGCGAGCGGCGCAGCGCCTTGATCTGTTCGGTCAGCCGGTCGGTGCCGTCGGGGCCGTTGACCAGCGGCAGCAGCGCATAGCCGAGTTCGATCTTGAGATCGTCGATCTTCAGCGAATTGGCGATCGGTTCTTCCGCGCCGGCGGCCGCGGCGGCCGCAGCGGCATCCGGCGCGGCCGCCGCAACGGCTTCGGCTTCCGTGTTGGCTTCGTTGCGCTTGCGCGCCGTCACCGCCAGATAGGCCGCGCCGCCGCCGAGCGCGAGGAAGGGCAGCATCGGAACGCCCGGCAGCATGCCCAGCACCAGCATGACGCCGGCCGACATGCCGAGCGCCTGCGGATAGCCGGACAGCTGCTTCATCAGCGCCTTGTCGGCGGCGCCGCTGACGCCCGCCTTGGAGACCAGCAGGCCGGCCGCGGTCGACACGATCAGCGCCGGCACCTGGGTGACGAGGCCGTCGCCGACGGTCAGCAGCGTGTACATGCGCGCGGCATCGGCGAAGCCCATGCCCTGCTGGGCGACCCCGATGATGATGCCGCCGATGACGTTGATGAAGACCACCAGCAGGCCCGCGATCGCGTCGCCGCGCACGAATTTCGAGGCGCCGTCCATGGCGCCGAAGAAGCCGCTTTCGTCCTCCAGCTCCTTGCGGCGCTTCTTGGCGGTGGCTTCGTCGATCAGGCCGGCGCCGAGATCGGCGTCGATCGCCATCTGCTTGCCCGGCATGGCGTCGAGGTGGAAGCGGGCGGCGACTTCCGCGATGCGTCCCGAGCCCTTGGTGATGACCACGAAGTTCACGATCACCAGGATCGCAAACACGATGATGCCGATGACGAAATTGCCGCCCATCACGAAATTGCCGAAGGCTTCGATGACGTGGCCGGCGGCGGCGGTGCCCTCATGTCCGTGCGACAGGATCAGGCGGGTCGAGGCCAGGTTCAGCGACAGCCGCAGCATGGTCGAGATCAGCAGGATGGTCGGGAACGAGGAGAATTCCAGCGGCGCCTGGATGAACAGCGCCGTCATCAGGATCAGGATCGACAGGATGATCGAGATCGCGAGCAGGAAATCGAGCACCATCGCGGGCAGCGGCATGATCAGCACCACCAGAATGATGAGCACGCCGAACGCCAGCGCGAGATCGCCGCGCTTCAGGATGTTGCCGATTTCACCCAGGCCGGGAAATCCGCCGCCCGCCGTACCCGAACCCTGACCCGCCGTGACATCGACCATCGTAGCTGCTTCCCCCCGCGAATGCCGGCCCCGGGCGCCAAACGTCTGCGCGGCGGCCGAAGGGCCACCGTTTCGAAAGTGAGGCACCGCTCTGGCGTCCACGGGGGTTCTCCCGTTTTACGCGGCTGACGACACTCAACTCCACTAGGCAATTTTTGCCGTCTTTATGGTTAGGAAAGGGTTAACGACCCGTCATTCCGGCGCGATGCCAACGGGTCCGGCCTCTGGCCGGCCCGATGACAGGCTCCGCATCGAACCCGGAATCTCGCGGTAATCGATCGAGATTCCGGGTTCGCCGCTCAGCGGCGCCCCGCAATGACGGAATGTGAAGCAGGGCGACGACACAGGTTCTGTTGCGCTGCATATGCATGCCCAATATCGCGCCATGTGGCTTGACCCGGAACCCCGGGACGACGAAGTTGCCGCCGTGCACGCCCCCTCCCAACCATCGAAAGATTCGACGCCCTTCACCCCGGACTCGCCCCAGGCGTGGCTGCGGCTCGCGCTGGCGGTCCTGATCGGCTCCGTCGGCGCGGTCGGGATGTGGTCGGTCGTGGTGGTGATGCCGGTGGTGCAGCAGGAATTTGCGACCAGCCGCGGCGCGGTTTCGTTCGCCGC
>NZ_JAUYAN010000089.1 GCF_030693485.1 Bradyrhizobium sp.
GTCCCATTTCCATTCCGCGATGAAATCGGCGGCGTCGAGATTGGAAAAATCCGCATCCTCGATCGCATGCGCCAGCATCACAGGGCGGAACGGCGTCGGATCGAGATTGACAGGCGCGTCGGCGCGTCCCTCCAGCCACGCGAACAGGTCGAGATAGGGTGGCTCGAGGCCGGGCCACATCAACTCGACATCGTGCGGGTCCTTGTCGCCCAGCGCCGCCGCGGCGGTCTTGGCCAGTCGCGCCGAGATCCCGATCCGCATCGCGCCGGTGACGAGCTTCAGCAATGCCCAGCGCCCGGTCTCGTCGAGATCGTCGAGCCACCGCGTCAGTTGTTTCGGCAGTTCGGTCTTGCCGAGCGTGCGCAGCGTGGTGACGACCTCGGCGAGGGTGGGCGGAGGCGGGTTGTTGTGGCCTATCTGCTCCCCTCCTCCCACGCGCATCGCGCGTGGTGGGGTCCGAGGCGAGCGAAGCTCGCTCTCGAGGTCGGGGGTGGGGGGTGTCTCCGCCAACTCGTCGCCAGCGAGCCCAGCCGATAGACCCCCCACCCCCGACCCCTCCGCACCGCGGCGCGGGGGGTGGGGGGAAGAAAGCTGTGCGCTCAACGAAGCCTTAGGCCACATCAGCGCCACCGTCTCCGAGAGATCGCCGACATAATCATACGACAGCGCGAACAGCACCGGGTCGGTGCGGCCGGCGATCAGGTCGCGGATCACGCCGGGCTTGGCGTGCTTGAACGACAGCGCGCCGGTCAGCGCCGCCAGCGCGTAGCCGCGATCGGGATCTTCGGTCTCGCGAAAATATGACGTCAGCAGCCGCAGCTTGTTGTTGCGGCCGGGCTCGTAGGCGAGCCGGTCGAGCAGTTCGGCGAAACGGTTCATGCCTCGGCGCCCTCCGCCGCCGCATCGCCTTCGTCCTCATCGCCGTAACCGACCAGATCGAGCGGCCGCGCGGCAAGGCCTTTTGTCTTGCACCAATGTACCAGCGCGTCTTCCTGGCCATGCGTGACCCAGATTTCGCGCGCGCCTGTGGCCTCGATGGTCGCGGTCAGTCCGTCCCAGTCGGCATGGTCGGAAATCACCAGCGGCAGTTCGATGCCGCGCTGCCGGGCGCGGGCGCGCACCCGCATCCAGCCCGAGGCGAACGCGGTGACCGGATCGGGAAACCGCCGGGTCCAGATGTCGGCGGTGGCCGACGGCGGCGCCAGCGTGATGGTGCCGGCGAGATCGGCCTTCTTCATGCCTTTGGCCGGGCGCAGATCGCCGAGCGCGATTCCCCGGCTTTCGTAATAGCGGGTGATCGCTTCCATCGCGCCGTGCAGATAGATCGGCGCGTCGTAGCCGGCGAGGCGAAGCAGCGCGATCACGCGCTGCGCCTTCCCCAGCGAATAGGCGCCGACCAGATGGGCACGCTCCGGAAACAGCGCCACCGACGCCAGCAGCTTCTTCACCTCGTCGGCCGCGTCGCCATGCCGGAACACCGGCAGCCCGAAGGTGGCCTCGGTGATGAAGACGTCGCAGCGCACCACCTCGAACGGCGTACAGGTGGGGTCGGGCGCATCCTTGTAATCGCCCGAGGCGACGATGCAGGTATCCTTGCAGGTGACCGCGACCTGCGCCGAGCCTAGCACATGGCCGGCGGGATGAAATTTTATCCTGACATCGCCGAGCTTCAATTCTTCGCCATAGGCGATCGCCTGCGTGGTCCGTGCGAAATTGTCGCCGTAGCGCAGCCGCATCATGTCGAGCGTCTCCCGGGTGGCCAGCACCGCGCCATGGCCCGGCCGGGCGTGGTCGGAATGACCGTGGGTGATGACGGCCCGCTCCATCGGCCGCACCGGATCGATATGGAAGCCGCCGGGCTTGCAGCAAAGACCGGCGGGAGCTGGCAGCAGGATGTCTTGCGGACGCATTTCGGTTATATAGTCCTGCCGGAGCTTCATTCGAGTCTTGCCGTAACCTATCTCCGAACGCTGCAATCAGTTCCGCAACCCTCCGACCGATCGGTTCCCAAAAATGCCAGCGCGCCTGTTCATGTCGTCCGGCGACATGCTCGCCGACCGGCGCTTCGACTTTGCCCGCGACCTGCAACTGAGCGGCGATCTCATCGCCGCCGAAGACCTGTTCGTGCAGGCCACGGATCTGGCGCCCGGCTTTGCCACGGCATGGTTCACGCTGGGTGAGGTCCGCGAATTGCTCGGCGACCGCCAGGGCGCCATCACCGCGTTCCGCACCGCGGAGACCACCGATCCCGGCGATCGCAACGGCGCCGGGCTGCGCCTGATGCGTCTCGGCGCCGCCGATCTCGCCGGCATGCGGCCGACCTATGTGACGGCGCTGTTCGATCAATATGCACCGAAATTCGATGCGGCACTGGTCGATGATCTCGGTTATCGCGGGCCGGCGCTGCTGCTGGCGGCGGTGCTGGGCGCGCGCGCCGCGGCGGGCCTGCCGCCGGCATTCGCGCGCGTCATCGATCTCGGCTGCGGCACCGGGCTTGCCGCGCGCGCCTTCGCAGGCGTTGCCGGCGACATCATCGGCATCGACCTGTCGCCGCGCATGATCGAGCGCGCCCGCCTGACCGGGCTCTACGCCGAACTCGACGTCGCCGAGATCGTGCAAGGCCTCGCTCGCAGACCGGAAGCCAGCGCCGAGCTGATCCTGGCCGCCGACGTGATGGTCTATGTGCACGACATGGCGCCGCTGTTGAGCGAGGTCGCGCGCGTGCTGGCGCCGGGCGGGCTGTTCGCGTTCACGCTCGAAAGCCATCCGGGCGAGGGCGTGGTGCTCGGCGACGGGCTGCGTTATGCCTACGGCGCGGCCAGCGTGCACACGCTGATCGCAGCCGCCAACCTGATGCTCGTGCGGCTGGAGCCGGCATCGTCCCGCACCGAGAGCGGTGCGCAGGTGCCGGGCCTGGTCGCGGTCGCGGCGAAGGACTGATCAACAAAAAATTCGGCCGCGAGGCCGGGTTTCACTTTTCAGCCGATGTGGCCGCCGATCAGTACTTCGCGACCACCGGCGAGTTGAAATGATAGTTCAGCCCGCTGCGGAAGATGTGTTGCGTGACCTTGGTGGTCGAAATCGCGGGGCCGCCGGGATCGGCGATGATGCCCGAAGTCGAGCCGAGGTCGACATAAAGATACTCGCTCTTCGAGGTCCAGTTCGGTCCGAAGAAGCTGAACAGCGTGGCCGGCGTTTCGATGCCCGCGCCGATGGTCCAGCCGCCCTTGTTTTCGGAGAAGCGGCTGGTGACCGGTCCGTTCAGAAAGGCCGAGTCGATATTGGTCTTGATGCTGCCATAGGCATAACCGCCGGTGGCGTACAACAGCGCCGGCCCGGCCGAATAGCCGAGGCGGCCGCGGACCGTTCCGAACCACGGCAGCCTGGCGTCATAATTGGCGTAGCTGCCGTTGAGCCCCTGGCAATTGGCGACGCAGGTCTTGTTGTCCTTCTGGGTCGAGCCCTGAATGTCGGCCTCGACGCCGAACACCCAGTTCGCCGCCTGCCAGTTGTAACCGGCCTGCACACCGCCGATCTTGCCCTCCGGCGCGAGGGTGAACCGTTCATTGGTGCCCAGAACGGCCAGCGAGGTCTCGTTGCGCGCGGTGGCGGAGCCGAAATTGCCGCCGAGATAGAAGCCGGTCCAGTTCGCGGCGGGTGCGTGTGCATATGCGCCGTTGCCGCCGATGCGGTAGTTCAGGCCGACCCGGTAGATGTTCTGCCGGATTTCGGTGTCGAGCGTCTGCGGGAAGCCGCCCAGTGCGAAAGTCTCGCTCTTGTTGCCGAGGTCGACCTGAAGGTATTCGATCTTCGCCGTCCAGTTACCGCCCAGCGCGGCTTCGACACCCCTGCCGACGGTCCAGCCGCCGCGGGTCTGGTTCGAGGTAAAAGTCGCGGGAAAGCCGGCGAGCTGGATGTTCTCGGTGATGCTGGTCTTGACGTTGCCGTAAGCGAAACCGCCGGTGAAGTAGCGCAGCACCGGGCCGTTGGCGAAGCCGACCCGGCCGCGCACCGTTCCGAACCAGTCGAGCCGCTGATCGAACCGGCCGCTGATATCGGGTACGGCCCGGCAGGTCAGCAGGCAGGTATGGTCGTCGCGAAGGCCGGCGCCCTGGATGTCGGTCTCGACGCCGAGGACCAGCCGGCCGAACATCGTATTGGTCTGCCAGTTGTAGCCGGCCTGGACGCCGCCGAGCGCGCCGAACGGCGACAAATAGGATCGTTCGAACGAGGGAAAGCCGGGAAAAGTCAGGGTCTGGTTATTGCGCCCGACACCGATGCCGGCATTCACGCCGACGTAAAAGCCGGTCCAGTCGTAGACCATGGCGACCGGTGCTTTCAGGTAGGGCGCCTTGACCGCGATGTCCGCTGCCTGGGCGTTCGCCGCCACGGCCAGAAACGCCGCTGTGGCGAGTAGTCTTTTCATGATTGCATTCCCAGTTCCATTCCGGGAGCGAACCTATCCGTCGGGGCGCATCGTGTCTGTGCCTTGCAGGCTACACCGGGGCAAAATCGATGCCTGTGCTCGCCGGTAACACATCTGAAACTATTTGGTTTTTTGGCTCGACCGGCGCAGTCCGCCGGGCCTAACCTGCGGCGGTGAAATCACCTCCACCAGACGGTTCGTCGCTCCCTCTGCTGCCCGAAAAATTCCTGCGCTGGTTCGCCGGCCGCGGCTGGTCGCCCCGCGCGCATCAGCTCGATCTGCTGCAAAAAGCCCGCGACCACCGCTCGGCCCTGCTGATCGCGCCCACCGGCGCCGGCAAGACCCTGGCCGGATTCCTGCCGACGCTGGTGGAATTGAGTACTGAAAACAAATCGCTGGCGCGCCCTTCCCCCCTGCCCCCGCGCAGCGGTGGGGAGGGGTCGGGGGTGGGGGGTCTCTCGGCGCATGCGACTGCCAGCGAGTTGGCGGAGACGCCCCCCACCCCCGACCCCGAGAGCGAGCTTCGCTCGCCTCGGACCCCACCACGCGCCATGCGCGCGGGGGGAGGGGGGAGCACCGCGCGCGCCGAGTCTCCGTCGCAACGCAGCCGCGGTCTCCACACCCTTTACATCTCCCCGCTGAAAGCGCTCGCGGTCGATATCGCGCGCAATCTGGAGACGCCGATCGCCGAGATGGGATTGCCGATCAAGGTCGAGACCCGCACCGGCGACACGCCGGTGTCACGGCGGGCGCGGCAGCGGCGCTATCCGCCGGATATTCTGCTGACCACGCCCGAGCAACTGGCGCTGCTGCTGTCATCCGACGATGCGCCGTTCCTGTTCGGCTCGCTCCAACGCATCGTGCTCGACGAGTTGCACGCGCTGGTGACCTCCAAGCGCGGCGATCTGCTCTCGCTCGGGCTGGCGCGGCTGTGGCGGCTGGCGCCGCAGCTCCGCGCGATCGGGCTGTCGGCGACGGTCGCCGAGCCGGAATCGCTGGCGCGCTTCCTGGTGCCGCAGCGCGACGGCAACAGCGAAGCCGCCGATATCGTCGCTGCCGGCGGCGCGGCGGCGCCGATCGTCGAGATGCTCGACACCAGGGAGCGGCTGCCATGGGCCGGCCACAGCGCGCGGCACGCCCTCAACGAAGTCTACGAGTTGATCAGGACCAACAAGACCACATTGGTGTTCGTCAACACCCGCAGCCAGGCCGAGATGCTGTTTCAGGACCTGTGGCGGATGAACGACGACAATCTCGCCATCGCGCTGCATCACGGCTCGCTCGACGTCGCCCAGCGCCGCAAGGTCGAGGACGCGATGGCGGCGGGCAAATTGCGCGGCGTGGTCTGCACCTCGTCGCTCGATCTCGGTGTCGACTGGGGCGATGTCGACCTCGTCATCAATATCGGCGCGCCGAAGGGCGCCTCGCGGCTGATGCAGCGGATCGGCCGCGCCAATCACCGCATCGACGAAGCCTCGCGCGCCGTTCTGGTTCCGGCCAACCGCTTCGAGGTGCTGGAGTGCCGCGCCGCCATCGATGCCGTGGCGGAGAACGCGCAGGACACTCCGCCGCTGCGCACCGGCGCGCTCGATGTGCTGGCGCAGCACGTGCTCGGCCGCGCTTGCGGCGAGCCGTTTCTGTCCGACGAACTCTACGCCGAAGTGCTGACCGCCGCACCCTATGCCGGCCTGACCCGGACCGACTTCGACGACACCGTCGATTTCGTCGCCTCCGGCGGCTACGCGCTGAAGACCTATGAGCGGTTTGCGCGCATCAAGCGGGACAAGACAAATAAATGGCGCGTGACCAATCCCCGGGTGCGGCAGAGCTACCGGCTCAACGTCGGCACCATCGTCGAGGAGTCCATGCTGAAGGTGCGCCTGGTGCGCGGGCGCGGCGGCGGCACGGGTTCGACCGGCGCGGTGGCGCGCGGCGGCCGGATGCTGGGGCAGATCGAGGAATATTTCATCGAGGGCCTCGTGGTCGGCGACACTTTTGTGTTCGGCGGCGAGGTGGTGCGCTACGAGGCGCTGATGGAAGACCAGGTCTACGTCTCCCGCGCCAGCGACAAGGATGCAAAGGTGCCGTCCTATATGGGCGGCAAGTTTCCGCTCTCGACCTACCTCGCCGAACGCGTCCGCAAATTGCTCGACGACGAGAGGGCCTGGAAGGCGTTGCCGGATCAGGTGCGCGACTGGCTGTCGCTGCAGGCGCATCTGTCGCGCGTGCCTGGCGCGCGCGAACTGCTGGTGGAAACCTTCCCCCGCGCCGACAAGCATTATCTCGTCTGCTACCCCTTCGAAGGACGGCTGGCGCACCAGACCCTCGGCATGCTCCTGACGCGGCGGATGGAACGCGCGCGGGTGCGGCCGCTCGGCTTCGTCGCCAATGAATATGCGCTGGCTGTGTGGGGGCTCGGCGACATGTCGTTCATGATCCGGCAGGGCAGGCTCGATCTGGGCGCGCTGTTCGATCCGGATATGCTGGGCGACGACCTCGAGGCGTGGCTGGCGGAATCCGCGCTGATGAAACGCACCTTCCGCACCTGCGCCATCATCTCGGGCCTGATCGCGCGGCGCTTCACCGGCGAGGAAAAGACCCGGCGGCAGGTGCTGTTCTCGACCGACCTGATCTACGACGTGTTGCGCAAGCATCAGCCCGACCATGTACTGCTGCGCGCCGCGCGCGCCGACGCCGCCACCGGGCTGCTCGATATTCGTCGTCTCAGTGATATGCTCGCGCGGATCAAGGGGCGAATCACCCACCGGGAACTCAGCCGGGTTTCGCCGCTCGCCGTCCCCGTGATGCTGGAAATCGGCTGCGAAGCGGTCTATGGCGAAGCCTCCGACGAACTGCTGGCGGAAGCCGCGAAGGAACTGGTGAACGAGGCGATGGACAGAACGTGACACGCGCGCAAAGCCTTGACGACGAATTGCCTGCCGCGCGCGCCACCGTGAACGTCGCCGGCGTTGATCTGCTTGCCGATCTCTCCGGCGCGCTGTTCTGGGAAGAACAGCGGCTGCTGGTGGTTTCAGACCTGCACCTGGAAAAAGGCTCCAGTTTCGCCGGACGCGGCGTGCTTCTTCCACCCTATGACACCATTGCGACACTGGGCCGGCTGGGTGCCGTGATCGCGCGGCATGATCCGCGCACGGTGATCGCGCTCGGCGACAGTTTTCACGATCGCCGCGCCCATCACCGGCTGTC
>NZ_JAUYAN010000090.1 GCF_030693485.1 Bradyrhizobium sp.
CCGCGGTCGAACGTCACCATCATCTTGCCGGGGTCGAGCCGCGCGAACAGGTTTTCACTCTCGTCGGCGCGCTTGCCGGCGCGAAACCACAGCACATCCATCGGCGCGCCTGTCTCCTCGACCTCGAGACCGGCACGCCGCCGCACGATCGAATGCCGGCCGTCGCAGGCGATGGTGAGATCGGCGTGGATTTCGACGGTGCCTTCCGGTGTCGTGGCCTTCACGCCTTCGACCATGTCGCCCGACTTGATCAGGTCGGTCGCCTCGGCATCCATCATCACCCTCAGCGTTGGAAATCGCTTGCCGCTCTCGCGCAGGAAATTGAGAAAATCCCATTGCGGCATGAAGGCGATGAAGGGGTATTTTGTCTTGAGCCGGCGCAGGTCCGCGATGCGGATCGCAGTCTCGCCGAACTTTCCGTCCATTGTCTGCAGCCGCTGATGCGGAAGTTTCAGGAATCCGTCGATCAGGCCGAGTTCATCCATCACCTGCAGCGTCGAGGGATGCACCGTGTCGCCGCGAAAATCCCGGAAGAAGTCGGCGTGTTTTTCCAGCACCACGACATCGATCCCGGCGCGTCCAAGCAGATAGCCCAGCATCATGCCCGCCGGGCCGCCGCCGACGATGCAGCAGCGCGCGGTGATGCTGCGCGGTGGCGGTGGGTCCTGAGACGTGCCTGCGTCCATGATTTCGCACCATGATCACAAATCGGAGTTGCAGCCCATCCTTCGAGACGGCCGCGGAGCCTGTCATCGGGCGCGCGTTCGCGCGACCCGTTGGCGGCCTCCTCATGATGAGGTCTGACCTGTTGAAACACAACAACCTCATGCTGAGGAGCGAGCAACGCGAGCGTCTCGAAGCATGGGCAGCAAGCGACTCTCAGCGCCGAAAACTCTTGATCTCCGACACGCTGCCGTCGCGGTAGGTCAATTCGACCGAGACCGATTTGGTCGCCGGCGCCAGCTTCAGATAGGGCTGCGCCGCGTGCGGAATCGCGCTGGGGTCCCTGGGATCGCAGGGCGGCATTTTCAGCACCTTGTCCGGCACCGCCGAGTCGATGCCGACGCGCACTTCGCGGATCGCGCAGCGATACGACATCAGGTGGGTGTAGTAGACCAGCAGCCCGTTGAACTCGCGAAACGACAGCCAGCTGGTCGCGGTCATGTCGAGGATCTTGCGCTGGTCGCGGATCAGCGCCGCCTCGGGATCGAACCGGATCGGGAACGGTCCCTGCAATTCGCCCTGGGCGTCGACATAGCGAAGCTGGATGGTGGCCGCCGGCGCGTCGGCGGGAAGCTCGATCGAGGGATTGGGCATCCGCTTGCGGGTGCGCGGATCGAGCGTATCGATGAAGCCGGTCTCGCGGAATTCGCCGGTCTCGCCGATCCGCCAGGAAATCCCCAGCGTCGGGTCGGCGATCGAGAACACCACGCTCCAGCCGCCATTGTGGCGCGAGAACGAGGCGATCGGTGCATTGACGGACTCATTGGCTGGCGCAAGGCGTTGCACCGGCGGCAGTGCCGCGACCTGCTGCAGCGGTTCGGCCGGCCTGGCGGGTGGAGCCGCCGCTTCGGCCGGCGCTTTGGCGAGACCGTTCAGAAAGACGTCGTCGACCATCTGGTCGAAATAAACCGGGATCTGCTTGTGGCGCACGGTCTCCGCGAGTTCGCTGACCAGCCGCCGCGTGCGCTGCGCGACCTGAACCAGGTTGGCGCCGGGCTCCGTGAGCTGCCTGGCGAAGGTTCGCGTGAACACCGAATTGGGATTATCGTCATTGTTGGAAAGACGATCGAGCGCGGTCTGCCGCGGGCCCGCCGAAAAGATCGAGAACACGCCTTCAGGCAATTGCATCATCGGCGCGAGACCGCCGCCACCGGCAACCGCGCGGGTGCCCTGGCGTTCGAACGGATTGTTGCGGCAGGCATCGAACACCAGGATCGCGGTGCGCACCTTCCTGTTCTGCAGGCGCTCGATGATGCGGTCGGCGAGCACAGAAGCGTCGCGCACCAGTTCTTCCTGACCCTCGGTCGCGGGCGGCACATCGGTCGGAAGCAGGAAATTCTGCCCTGATATCTCGAAGCCGTGGCCGGCATAGAAGAAGAAGGCGGTGTCGCCGGGCCCGACCGCCTGGTCGAACGCCAGCAGTGTCTGGCTGAACGCCGCCCGCGTCTGGTTCTCCGCGACCATCACGGTGAAACCGAGCCGCTTCAGCGTATCGCCCATGGTGCGGGCATCGTTGACCGCCTTCTGCAGCTTGGGGACGTTGCGGTAGTTGTCGTTGCCGACCACCAGCGCGACGCGCTTTTCCGCCAGCGCGGGAGCGGCCAGCGCCACCAGGACGGCAGCCATCCCGCCGATCGCCAACCATCTGGAAAGCCAACGCATCATTGATTTCCCCGCCCGCACGACTCATCCCGGCCCGTGCCGGCCATCCTATGCCGTAGTCGGGATATCAGCGCCCACGGTTCAAGCTCGGGCCGGAACAGCCGACACGCTGAAACCAAGCTGTCATTCCGCGGCGATGCCAACGCGTCCGCGCGGCGCGGCCCGATGGAATCCAACCGGAATCGCCAATGGCTTAACGCACATTAACGATCGGAAGGGCAAATCTGCGTATTTCTACGTAGTCGATTCATGAAGCCTTAACCCGGGCGGTAAAAGGCTGTTGCGCACCGGACGGATCGAGAAATCGCAGCCAATTATGCAAAAACATTAAGCTTTTTGGCCCTTCCCGCGGCGGCTCCATTGACTTTAGCCAATTCGGCCCTATGTTCCGGCCTGACGCGGCCCGGTATCGAAACGCGATATCTTGAGTAAGCCGCCTGTCTGCGTATCCGATAATCCCGAGCAAATTTGCGTGCCGTTCCGGGGTTGGGCGCGACAGTCTTTTTCCGAGATTCCAAGCGGCGGTTTCGACCAGAGGCTCAATGTCTTTTACCAATCTCGGCTTGTCCGACAAGGTGCTCGCCGCTGTCGCGGCCACCGGTTACACCACCCCTACCCCCATTCAGGAACAGGCGATTCCCCATGTTCTGGCCCGCCGGGACGTTCTCGGCATCGCCCAGACCGGCACCGGCAAGACCGCTGCCTTCGTCCTTCCGATGCTCACGATTCTGGAAAAGGGCCGCGCCCGGGCCCGAATGCCCCGCACCCTGATCCTGGAACCGACCCGCGAGCTCGCCGCCCAGGTCAAGGAACAATTCGATAAATACGGCGTCGGCCAGAAGCTCAACGTCGCCCTGCTGATCGGCGGCGTTTCCTTCGGCGATCAGGATACCAAGCTGACGCGCGGCGTCGACGTGCTGATCGCGACCCCGGGCCGGCTGCTCGACCACACCGAGCGCGGCGGCCTGTTGCTCACCGGCGTCGAACTGCTCGTCATCGACGAAGCCGACCGCATGCTGGACATGGGCTTCATCCCCGACATCGAACGGATCTGCAAGATGATCCCGTTCACCCGGCAGACGCTGTTCTTCACCGCGACCATGCCGCCGGAAATCCGCCGCATCACCGAAACCTTCCTGCACAATCCCGAGAAGATCGAGGTTTCCAGGCCCGCCACCACCGCCGTCGGCGTCTCCCAGTTCCAGGTCACCGTCGGCCGCGAGCCGCATGACAAACGCGACACGCTGCGTCGCCTGCTGCGCGATGCCAAGGACCTGCAGAACGCGATTATCTTCTGCAATCGCAAGCGCGAAGTGGCGTCACTTTACAAATCGCTCGAGAAGCACGGCTTCAGCGTCGGCGCCCTGCATGGCGACATGGAACAGTCGGCCCGCACCGCCGCCCTCGATCAGTTCCGCAAGGGCGAAATTCCGCTGCTGGTGGCCTCCGACGTCGCGGCCCGCGGCCTCGATATTCCCTCGACCAGCCACGTCTTCAACTTCGACGTGCCGCATCACGCCGACGATTACGTCCATCGCATCGGCCGCACCGGCCGCGCCGGCCGCGCCGGCACCGCGATCTCGCTGGTCACCCCGCTCGATCAGAAATCCATGGTGGCGATCGAGAAGCTGATCGGACAAAGCATTCCTCATGTCGAGGGCTTCGCCGCCACCGATCCGGCCGACGCGACGCCGGCCGGCCCCGAGTCCGAACGTCCCCGCCAATCGCGCGGACGGCACGGTGCAAGGGAAGGTTCACGCGAAGGTTCACGCGAAGGTTCGAGGGAAGCGTCGCGCGAAAGCCCGCGTGACGGTGCACAGGAGGCCCGCAAGCCACGCCGGGAACGCGGGCCGCGTCGCTCGGGCGGCGACCGCAACCCCAGTCCGCAGCCGCAGGCTCCCGCCGCCGAATTCACGCCGCCAGCGGCGCCGCCGGCCTCGCGCACGCCGTCGATCGGTCGGGCCGAAGCACCGAAAAACAAGCACGAATCGGCGTCCGAACCTGCCGATCACTCGCATCTTCCGGCGTTCCTGCTGCGGCCGGTCCGCGCCCGGGTTTAAGATCCGGCTAAGTCGGGAACCCGACGTTTACCGGTCGTTCATGATCCTCCCTTAGCTTGGCGGCGATAATTCTAGTTATTGCCGCTGGAAAGCGGGCATTGCCGCCCGCTATATTGGGGACGTGATCCGTGATCAAGGTGCTCGACGAACACGAACGTACGATGGCCTTCGCCGAAGTCGCGCTCGGCCAGATCAAGTCGCTCCGACATACCGCCGTGCCCCGCAATTATGAAATCTGGTACGTCTACGCGACAGGACACAATTCTCCGCTCAACAAGATCATCAACGAGACGCTGGCGCGCTACGGCAAGCTGACCGAAGCCGACCTCGAACAGATCTACGAAACCTATCTTTCCCACATCAAGACCACCGACCGCATCGACAAGGTCGGCGTGCGCGTGATCGGCGAAATCGACGACGTGATGGCCCTGATCTCCGACGCCCTCGGAATGTCCGCGAGCTACGACGACAGCCTGTCCGGCGCGACGCAGAAGCTCTCGGTCGCGGCCGACCGCGACCAGATCAAGGCGATCGTCGAAGGGCTGGTGAAATCCACCCGCGAGATGCGCGACACCAACAAGGCGCTGGAAGACCGGCTGTCGCTGTCGAAAAACGAGATCAGCAACCTGCAGCAGAGCCTCGAGGCGATCAGGGCGGAAAGCCTGACCGATCCCCTGACCGGCCTCGGCAACCGCAAATATTTCGACCGCTCGATCGAGATGGCGGTGCAGAATGCGCTGGCCAGCGGCGAGCCGTTGTCGCTGCTGATGTTCGACATCGATCACTTCAAATCGTTCAACGATTCCTACGGCCATCTCACCGGCGACCAGGTGCTGCGGCTGGTCGGCATGTCGCTGAAACAGACCATCAAGGGCCAGGACGTCACCGCCCGCTACGGCGGCGAGGAATTCGCGGTCGTGCTGCCCAACACCGCGCTGCGCCAGGCGCTGACGGTCGCCGACCACATCCGCCGCGCCGTGATGGCGAAGGAAATGAAAAAGAAATCCACCGGCGAGATCCTGGGACGCGTCACCATCTCGGTCGGCGTGTCCATGCTGAAGCCGGACGACGATACGGATTCGCTGATCGAGCGCGCCGACGGCTGCCTCTACGCCGCCAAGCGCAACGGCCGCAACCGCGTGATCTGCGAAGTCGATCCGGAATACGTCGCCGGGACCCACAGCCAGGTGGCGTGAGGCACTCGTCGTCCCTGCGAACGCAGGGACCCACGCCGCGGCTTCTCGTTTCAGCAGGGTGTTCGAGGCCTTCCTTGAATTATTGATATCGGTGGCTATGGGTCCCGGCTCGGCGTTCGCTGCGCTCACTGGGCCGGGACGACGACCGATTATGCTTTTGTTCTGGATGTCTTTTTGACGGCCTTCCTTGCCGACTTCTTCTTTTTGACCGCGACCTTGGCTTTGGCCGCCACCTTCTTCACCTTCGGACGCTTGCGCAACGCCGCGCGCTGGGCTGCGGCCAGGGCCGCCCTCGCCCATCCCGTCAGGTCTTCCGGATCGTCATACAGCCGCTCCGGCAGCTGCCAGTACGAATTGACCGTGACGGTCTTCGCTCGGGTTTGATAGGAAAACGGTTTGGAACCTTCCGCCTCGAATTGCGGGATGGTCTGCTCGTCGGCGCGGAAGTAAAGACCGGCGCGCAGCGCCAGCGCGAAGTTGGTGCCATCGGCGGAAATGCCGAAGCCGGAAAACATCGGGCGGATCGTCACCGGGCCGAAGTCGGAAAACAGATCGATCAGGAAATCGCGGTCCATGGACTTGCGCTCATGTCTCCACGAGTCGTCCCGGCCCTGAGCCGGGACCCGTACGCCGCGGCCCCTCGTTGAGGCAATATGGTCGACGATCCCTGCAACAATCAACAGCGGTGGCTATGGGTCCCGGCTCGGAGGCCGGGACGACGGATGACAGGCCTTTGCCTGTATCAGCCATCCACCTTCGCAGCCGTCAGCTGCACCGATTCGCCGCAGCCGCAGGCGCCGGTCTGGTTCGGGTTGTTGAAGATGAACTGCGATTGCATCTTGTCGGACTTGTAATCCATCTCGGTGCCGAGCAGGAACAGCACCGCCTTCGGATCGATCAGGATCTTGACGCCCTTGTCCTCGACCACCTCGTCGGTGGGACGAACCTCATGGGCGTATTCGACGGTGTAGGATTGCCCGGCGCAGCCGCCGTTCTTGATCCCGACGCGAAGTCCGACGATCTCGGAATCGGCCCGCCTGGTCAGTTCGGTAATGCGAAGGGCCGCGGCATCGGTCAGCTTCATGACCTGCGGACGGGGCCGCGGCTTCAGCTTGGCTGCCGGTGTTGGCGAGGCGGGTGTCATGTCAGTCATGTGGTCATTCCTGGCCGCCAATCAATGTCGGCGATCATCGCTTGAAAAAGTTAAGCCAACTCCACTAACGCATCACCACATATTGAGGACGAGGCGCGCCTCGTCGGTCATGCGATCCGGCGTCCACGCCGGCTCCCAGACCAGATTGACATTGACCACGCCGACGCCGGGAACGCTGGCGACCGCATTCTCCACCATCGTCGGCAATTCGCCCGCCGCCGGACAGTTCGGCGTCGTCAGCGTCATCATGACGTCGACCGAGCGGTCGTCCTTGATGTCGACCTTGTAGATCAGGCCGAGCTCGTAGATGTCAGCCGGAATTTCCGGATCGAACACCGTCTTTAGCGCGGAAACGATCTCGCCGCCGAGGCGTTCGGTTTCCTCCGGCGGCAGCGCCGAACTGGTTTCCATGTTGCTGGTCTTGTCTTCCAGACCGGCTTCAAGGTTTTTGGCTTCGATGGTGTCGGTCATGAAAACAGTTCCCGGGCCTTGATCAGCGCCTGTGCCAGATGGTCGACTTCTTCACGGGTATTATACATCCCGAATGAGGCTCGGCACGTCGCCGTCACGTTGAACCGTTCCAAAAGCGGCATCGCGCAATGGGTTCCGGCGCGCACCGCGATGCCCTGACGGTCGATCACGGTGGCGACGTCGTGGGCGTGCGCGCCTTTCATCTCGAACGAGATCACCGGGCCCTTGGCCTTCGCGGTGCCGATCAGCCGCAGCGAGTTGATTTCGCGCAAGCGGTCCTGGGCATAGGTCAACAGATCGTGCTCGTGCGCGGCAATGCGCGCCTTGCCGATCGAATTGACGTAATCGATCGCCGCGCCGAGCCCGATCGATTCCACGATCGCCGGTGTGCCCGCCTCGAATTTGTACGGCGGATCGCCGTAGGTGACGAAATCCCTGGCCACTTCGCGGATCATCTCGCCGCCGCCATTGAAGGGGCGCATCGTCACCAGATGCTCGTGCTTGGCATAGAGCACGCCGATGCCGGTCGGGCCGTACAGCTTGTGGCCGGTGAAGACGTAGAAATCGGCGTCGATATCCCTGACGTCGATCGCCATGTGCACGGCCGCCTGGCTGCCGTCGACCAGCACCTTGATGCCGCGGGCATGGGCCAGCTTGACGACTTCCTTGACCGGCACGACGGTGCCGAGCGCATTCGACATCTGCGTGATCGCCACCAATTTGGTGCGGTCGGTCAACAGCTTCTCGAACTCGTCGATCAGGAAATTGCCTTCGTCGTCGACCGGCGCCCATTTGATCACCGCGCCGTGACGTTCCCTGAGGAAATGCCAGGGCACGATGTTGGAATGGTGCTCCATGATCGAGAGCACGATCTCGTCGCCCGCCCCAATATTGGGTTCGCCCCAGGACGACGCCACGAGGTTGATCGCCTCGGTGGCGTTGCGGGTGAAGATGATCTCTTCGGTGCGGCCGGCGTTGAGAAATGTTGCGACCTTTTCGCGGCCGCCCTCATAGGCTTCGGTCGCGGCATTGGCGAGGTAGTGCAGCCCGCGATGCACGTTGGCATATTTGCTTTTGTAGGCTTGCGTCATGCGGTCGAGCACGGCATTGGGCTTCTGCGCCGAGGCCGCGTTGTCGAGATAGACCAGCGGCTTGCCGAAGACCTTCATTGCCAGCGCGGGAAAATCCTCGCGGACGCGGGCGACATCGTATGAACCGTTCAGGACTGCGGGATGCATGGTCAACCCCGTGCCGCCAGCCAGCGCTGGGCCGCCGCTATCGCGAGTTCGCGCAGGGCGTCATTGGCGATCTGCTCGATCGCCTCGCCCACAAACGCCTGGATCAGCAGCGCCTGGGCTTCCTTTTCGGAAAGCCCGCGCGCGCGCAGGTAAAACAGCAGGCTGTCGTCGAGCGCGCCTGTCGTGGCGCCATGTCCGCAGGTGACGTCGTCGGCAAAGATTTCCAGCTCCGGCTTGTTGTCGGCCTCGGCCTCGTCGGACAGCAACAGCGCCCGCGTCATCATCTTCGCGTCGGTCTTCTGCGCCTTGGGACGGACGATGATGCGGCCCTGGAACACCGAATGGCCGCGGTCGTCGACCACGGCGCGAAAAATCTCGCGGCTTGAGCAGTTCGGCACCGCATGGTCGAGAAACAGCGTGGTGTCGGCGTGCTGGCGGCCGTTGAGCAGGTTGACGCCGTTGGTCTCGACCCGGGAGCCCTCGCCCGCCACCGCGATGACGGCCTGGTAACGACTCACAAGCGAACCGGTATTCATTCCGAACGTGTTGAAATGCGCGTGGGCGCCGAGCGTGACGACCGCGGAGGAAATATTGAAGGCCTCGCGGCTGTCCTCGATCAGGCGGACATGGTCGAGCCGCGCGCCGTCGCCGATCGCAACCACAAGGGAATCATGGACCTGATAGGCCTTCGCGCCCTCGGCGCCGATATAGCTTTCCACCAGCGTCGCGCTGGCGTGCTTGCCGACACGGATCAGGGAGCGCGTGAACATCGCCGCGGGGGCCGCCCCGCTTGCGATATGGACGATATGCAGCGGCAGCGGAATGACCGCGCTGTCGGCGACCTCGATCACGACGCCATCGGTCATCATCGCGCTGTTGAGCGCCACCATGGTATCGGAATTGTCGGGCGAGAACAGCTGCGCCTGCAGCGCGGCATCGCCGGCTTCCAGCGCTTCGCGCAGCGTGTGGATGCTGACGTCCTTGCCGAGATCTGATGTCTCGGACAGTCTTGGCGCGAACACGCCATCCACCAGCACGATCAGGCGCACGCCCGCGATGGCGTGAAGTTTCAGGGCGGCGGCCGCGCGCTTCAGCGCCTCGGCATCCGGCGCCGCCGCCAGCGGCAGCACTTCGCGCATCAGCACGCGCAGATCGGTGTATTTCCAGTCCTCGACCCGCCGGTGCGGCAGGCCCAGACGCTCATGCGCTTCCAGCGCCTGCCGCCTGAGATCGGCAACCTTGCCTGTGCCGGGCAACCGGTCACGCGCCACGGCGAGGATATCGCTCCTGGCGTGCTCGGTTTCGGTCTTGGCCAATACCACGTTCATCACAAATCCGTATCCCGCTCAGGCCGCGTCTTCGAACTGCGCGTAGCCGGAAGCTTCCAGCTCCAGCGCCAGTTCCTTGCCGCCGCTCTTGACGACCTTGCCCTTCGACATCACGTGGACGAAATCAGGCACGATGTAGTTCAGCAGCCGCTGGTAATGCGTGATCACCACCATGGCGCGATCCGGCGAACGCAGCGCGTTGACGCCGTCGGCGGCAACCCGCAGCGCGTCGATATCGAGGCCGGAATCCATCTCGTCGAGAATGCACAGGCTGGGCTCGAACAGCGCCATCTGCAGGATCTCGTTGCGCTTCTTCTCGCCGCCGGAGAACCCGACATTGACGCCACGGCGCAGCATGTCCTGCGGAATGTTGAGCGACGCCGCGACGCTGCGCACCTTCTTGAGAAAATCCGGCGTCGAGAATTCGCTTTCGCCGCGCGCCTTGCGCTGCGCATTCAGCGCGGTGCGCAGGAACGTCATGGTGGCAACCCCCGGAATTTCCACCGGATACTGGAACGCGAGGAACACGCCTTTGGACGAGCGCACGTCCGGCGACATTTCCAGCAGGTTCTCGCCCTTGAACAGGATCTCGCCGCCGGTGACTTCATAGCCGGGTTTGCCGGCGATCACGTGTGACAGCGTCGACTTGCCGGAGCCGTTCGGCCCCATGATGGCATGCACTTCGCCGGGGTTCACGGTGAGCGACAGCCCGTGGAGAATCTCGCGTTCCTCGACACGGACCTGCAGATTCTTGACTTCGAGTATTGACATTACAAATCTATCCTTCTGGTCATCCTGAGGTGTGGCCGTCTTCGGCGAGCCTCGAAGGATGCTTTCTCGCTTCTTCTGCCATCCTTCGAGGCTTGCTTCGCAAGTACCCCGGGATGACGACCTTTATCCAACCGATCCTTCGAGACTGATCGAGATCAGCTTCTGCGCTTCCACCGCGAATTCCATCGGCAGTTGCTGCAGCACGTCCTTGACGAAACCGTTGACCACGAGGCCGACGGCTTCTTCCTGGCTCAAGCCCCGCTGCACGCAGTAGAACAGCACGTCCTCAGAAATCTTCGAGGTGGTGGCTTCATGCTCGAACAGCGCGGATGAATTCTTCGCCTCGATATAGGGCACGGTGTGTGCACCGCATTTATCGCCGATCAGCAGGGAATCGCAGGCGGTGAAGTTACGCGCGCCGGTGGCCTTGCGGTGGGCGGTGACGAGGCCGCGATAGGTGTTCTGCGAGACGCCGGCGGCGATGCCCTTGGAAATGATCCGGCTCGTCGTGTTCTTGCCGAGATGGATCATCTTGGTGCCGGAATCGACCTGCTGGTGGCCGTTCGAAATCGCGATCGAATAGAACTCGCCGCGCGAATTGTCACCGCGCAAAATGCAGCTCGGATATTTCCAGGTGATGGCCGAGCCGGTCTCGACCTGGGTCCAGGAAATCTTCGAATTGTTGCCGCGGCAGTCGCCGCGCTTGGTGACGAAATTGTAGATGCCGCCCTTGCCTTCGGAATTGCCGGGATACCAGTTCTGCACCGTCGAATATTTGATCTCGGCGTCGACATGCGTGACCAGCTCGACCACGGCGGCATGCAGCTGGTTCTCGTCGCGCTGCGGCGCGGTGCAGCCTTCGAGATAGCTGACGTAGGCGCCCTTGTCGGCGATGATCAGCGTGCGCTCGAACTGGCCGGTGTTGCGCTCGTTGATGCGGAAATAGGTCGACAGTTCCATCGGACAGCGCACGCCCGGCGGCACATAGACGAACGAGCCGTCGGAGAACACCGCGGAGTTCAGCGTCGCGAAGTAATTGTCCGAGGTCGGCACCACGGTGCCGAGATACTTCCGCACCAGCTCGGGATGTTCGCGGATCGCCTCCGAGATCGGCATGAAGATCACGCCGGCCTGCTTCAGTTCCTTCTGGAACGTGGTCGCCACCGAGACCGAATCGAACACGGCATCGACCGCGATGCGGCGCTCGCCTTCCGGCCGCACCACGCCTTCCAGCACCTCGACTTCGCGGAGCGGAATGCCGAGCTTCTTGTAGGTCTCGAGGATATCCGGGTCGATCTCGTCGAGCGAGCCGATGGTCTTCTTCGGCTTCGGCGCCGAGTAATAATAGAGATCCTGGTAATCAATCTTGGGATAGTCGACCCGGGCCCAGTTCGGTTCCGTCATGGTCAGCCAGCGGCGATACGCCTCCAGGCGCCATTCCAGCATCCAGGCCGGTTCGTTCTTCTTCGCGGAGATGAAGCGGACGGTATCTTCCGACAGCCCCTTGGGGGCCTTGTCGGACTCGATAAGCGTCTCAAATCCATAGCGATATTGATCGACGTCGATCCGGCGAACCCGATCAACGGTCTCTTGTACGGCCGCCATTCCATCCTCCGCTCGCGGTTTCAAGGACCGCGGTGTGGATCACTCCAGAAACTTTACGATGTTTCTTCGAGGAAATCACCTGCTTAGAACCGTTCAAGCAGTGTTTCGTCGCTCCCTTTAAGTAGTGTACCGGCGAGCTTTAGCCAAGCCTCCAGGCAACGATCAATGTCCCGGGAGGTCGTGGACCAGCCGAGGCTGAGCCGCACGGCTCCCTGGGCCAGATCCGGGCTGAATCCCATGGCTTCCAGCACGTGAGACGGCTGAACCTTGCCCGAGGAGCAGGCGGAACCCGAGGATACCGCGATACCCGCGAGGTCGAAGCCGATCACCGCAGTCTCCGCCCTCAAGCCGGGAACCGTGAACAGGACAGTGTTGGGCAGTCGGGGAACTTCATCGGAAAACACGATTACCCCGGTGATCCGCCGCAGGCCGCGTTCGAGCTGGCTTCGCAGGGCCTTGAGACGGGCTGCGTCTTGATCCAGCGTGCTCATGGCGGCGCTGGCTGCGGCGCCGAATCCGGCGATTCCCGCCACGTTCTCGGTGCCGGCCCGGCGACCGAGTTCCTGACCGCCGCCGCGCAAGCTCGGCTCAAACCCGAGCACGCCGTCCGCCAAGATCAACGAGCCCACGCCCTTGGGACCGCCGATCTTGTGCGCAGAAAGCGTCACCAGATCGGCACCCAACGCATTGATATCGAAAGGTATCTTTCCCATGGCCTGGATCGCGTCGACATGCAGCAGGCCGCCTGCTTGATGGGTCAGCTCAGCGGCTTCACCCACCGGCTGAATGGCGCCGGTTTCGTTGTTGGCCAGCATCACCGAAACCAGCGCCGGGGGACCGCCCGCCAGCAGCGTGCGCAGGCGGTCGAGATCGAGCAGGCCCGAACGGGTGACGCCGATCTGTTCGATCGCCCCGGCCGGAAATCGTCCGCCTGACAGCACCGAGGCGTGCTCGATGGCGGACACCAGCAGTCTCTGGACCTGATGTCCCGACCCTCGCCGCAATCCCGGGGTCAGCGCCAACGCATTGGCCTCGGTTCCACCCGACGTAAAGACAAGGTTGCGCGGCGGCGCGCCCACGGCGTCCGCCACCCTGGCCCTGCTATCCTCGACCAGCCTGCGGGCCTGGCGGCCCTCGGCGTGGACCGACGAAGGATTGCCGCTGAGTTCCCACGCCGCAGCCATCGCCTCCCTGGCCTCGGGGCGCAGCGGCGTAGTGGCGTTCCAGTCGAGATAGATCCGCTCGGGCATGTAGTATTATATTACCTTAAATCGGCAAAGCGCGGCGGCCGCAGCCAAAACCAGTCCCGTCGACCTTATCGCAAGTGGGGATCGCGCCGTCGCCTGGCAATCGCAAACGCTAACGCCTTGAACGCACTGCGAGATGTTCAAGAAACTTGCTTTTGGCCCCTCGCCTCATGCTAGAACGCGGCCTCCAGTTCACCGAGCGCCGTTCGCATCGCGCCAAACGACGCCTGATCCGCCCCTTTAGCTCTGCAAGGCTTCATTGGCGAACACGCCGGATGACGCCGCCCAAAGGCGGTTGATTTTGCCAAGGAATCAAAATGCCTGAAGTCATCTTCACCGGCCCCGCAGGCCGCCTCGAAGGCCGTTATCACCCGGCCAAGCAGAAGAACGCGCCGATCGCGATGGTGCTGCATCCGCATCCGCAATTTCACGGCACGATGAACCACCAGATCATCTACCAGTGCTACTACGCCTTCGCGCATCGCGGCTTCTCGGTGCTGCGCTTCAATTTCCGCGGCGTCGGCCGCAGCCAGGGCTCATTCGATCACGGCACCGGCGAATTGTCCGATGCCGCCTCCGCGCTCGACTGGGCGCAGACCATCAATCCCGAGGCGCGCGCCTGCTGGGTCGCCGGCTTCTCGTTCGGCGCCTGGATCGGCATGCAGTTGCTGATGCGCCGGCCCGAAGTCGAAGGCTTTATCTCGATCGCGCCGCCCGCCAACCTCTACGACTTCTCGTTCCTCGCACCCTGCCCGTCCTCCGGGCTGATCGTGCATGGCGAGAAGGATGCGGTGGTGCCGCCCAAGGACGTCAACACCCTGGTCGAGAAGCTCAAGACCCAGAAGGGCATCGTGATCGATCAGCAGATCATCCCGGGCGCCAACCATTTCTTCGACGGCAAATTGCAGCCGCTGATGGAGACGGTGACGGGTTATCTCGACATGCGGCTCGCCAACGTTCGCTGAGATTGCGCCAACGGGCGGCGCATTCGCGCCGACCATTGTCTCCATCCGGGCTACGGGATTGCGTGCTGCATTACGACCGGGACACGGCCTTACGCGGCGAGTTTCAACAGATGCGCGTCGTAGCGGACCAGGAACGCACGCAGCAGTTCGGGATAATCCGGTCCGACCGCGGCCTGAACACTGGGCCGCTTCGCGAGCTCCGCCCGCCACTTCCGAACCTTCGGTGTCTTAGCGAATACCGCGAGATCGATCAGTTCATCGAACACATCGAAATAGCGAAAGATCGGCGCAAACACCGCGTCCACCAGGCTGACGTTTTCGCCTGCGAAGAACGGGCCTGCGCCCAGCGCCGCCTCGACGCGGTCGAACTTCGCCGCGACCGCGTCGCGCTTGCTCTCGAAGATCGCAGCATCGGTGGTGGTTTCGAGGCCCCATAAGTCGCCCAGAATGGCCGAGCCGAACTCCATCCATGCCCGGTGCTGGGCGCGCTGCAGCGGATCCTGCGGATGCAGTCTTGCGCCGCCCTGGGTCTCCTCAAGGTACTCGCAGATGACATTGCTCTCGAACAGCGCCACTCCACCGTGATCGGAACCGAGGGTCAGCACGGGCACCTTGCCGAGCGGCGAGATTTTCAGGAACCAGTCGGGCTTGTTGGCGAGATCGATATCGACCCGCTCGAAGGCAACGCCCTTCTCGTTCAGCGCGATCAGCGCGCGCTGCACATAGGGACAGAGTTTGTGGCTGATGAGTTTCAGCGGCCGCGCCATGATCATCCTCGCAGTTTCATGCAGATGCATCAAGATAGATGCATTCGCATTAAACTGTCAAGATAGATGCAACTGCATCCTGATCACGGCCGCGCGATCACACCGCCGGTCATCGGGATCGGCACACCCGTGGTGGCGGGATAGCTCAGCGGCAGGCCCTTCAGGCCGCGCGCGGCCAGGAAGCCGAACGCCTGCGCCTCGATGGCATCGGCCGACCAGCCCAGCGCGTCGGCGGATTCCACGGTCGCCGGCGCGAGACGCTCGCGCAGCATCCGCAGCATGGTCAGATTGCGGGCGCCGCCGCCGGCGACGATCCAGCTCCTGGGCTCCTTCGGCAGCAGCGGCACGATGCGGGCGATGGCTTCCGCCGTGAACGCCGTCAGCGTGGCCGCGCCATCGGCGGGCGGCATTTCGCGCAGCACCAGCGAGGCGAAATCGTTGCGGTCGAGCGATTTCGGCGGCGGCAGCGCGAAGAACGGGTGCTCCAGCGCCCGGATCACCCAGGGCACATCGACCGCGCCCTTGGCCGCCATGCGGCCCTCGCAGTCAAACGGCTGGCCCAGCTTGCGGAACATGTAATCGTCGAGCAGCGCGTTGCCCGGTCCGGTATCGCAGGCGATCAGGACATCCGTGCCGTCGATATAGGTGATGTTGGAAACGCCGCCGATATTGACCACGACGATCGGGCCCTCGCGTTCCAGCGATTGCGCCAGCGCGCGGTGATAGACCGGCACGAACGGCGCGCCCTGCCCGCCGGCCTCGACATCGGCGGCGCGGAAATCGTACATGACCGGGATATGGATGGCCCTCGCCAATGCGGTGGCGTCGCCGATCTGCACGGTCATTTTCTGCGCCGGCCGGTGTAGCACGGTCTGGCCATGGAAGCCGACGATATCGATATTTTCACGCGTGATGTGGTGCTGCGCGATGAAGCTGGCGACCGCCTCGGCATGGGCCTGCGTCACGGCGCGTTCGGCCTCGCCGAGGATGCCCGGCCGGGCATCGCGCTGCGACAGGTGGACGGCCTCGGACAGCGCCTGGCGCAACAGGCCGCGCTCATGGGCGGTATAGGCCCGGTAGCCGGATGGGCCGAACGACTTCACCCGCTTGCCGTCGGTTTCAATCAAGGCGACGTCGACCCCGTCGAGCGAGGTGCCGCTCATCAGACCGACTGCCGTCAGCATCATTGCCATCGTGCCTGATTGAGGCACCCTCCGGTGAAGCCCTGCTTGTGTCAAACCTGCACATCTTATAATGCCACAGCGCACATGCCTGCGGCAGCCTGATCCGTCCGGGTTCCGCAAACAGTTACAATTACCGTGAAATAAGAATGATCAGAGTCGCACACAAATGACTGCATTTAAATCTGATTTTCTGAACATCCTGCAGCAGCGTGGCTTCGTCCACCAATGCTCCGATTTCGATGGCCTCGACGCGCTCGCCGCGAAGGGCCAGGCGACGGCCTATGTCGGCTACGACTGCACCGCGCCGTCGCTGCATATCGGCAATTTCCTCACCATGATGATGCTGTACTGGCTGCAGCAAAGCGGCAACAAGCCGGTCACGCTGATGGGCGGCGGCACCACCATGGTCGGCGATCCCTCCGGCAAGGACGAATCGCGCGCGCTTCGCACCGTCGAGGAGATCGAAGCCAACAAGGCCAGCATCCGCGGCGTGTTCGCCAAGGTGCTGCGTTACGGCTCCGGCGCCAGCGACGCCGTCATGCTCGACAACGCCGAATGGCTCACCAAACTGAACTGGATCGAGATGCTGCGCGACATCGGCCGGCATTTCTCGGTCAACCGCATGCTGACGATGGACTCGGTGCGGCTGCGTCTCGAGCGCGAGCAGGAGATGAGCTTCATCGAATTCAACTACATGGTCTGCCAGGCCTACGATTTCGTCGAACTGTCGCGCCGCGTCGACTGCCGGCTGCAGATGGGCGGCTCGGACCAGTGGGGCAACATCATCAATGGCGTCGACCTCGGCCGCCGCATGGGCACGCCGCAATTGTTCGCGCTGACCACGCCCCTGCTGACGACGGCGTCGGGCGAAAAGATGGGCAAGACCGCCCAGGGCGCGGTCTGGCTCAATGCCGACCGGTTCAGCCCGTACGATTTCTGGCAATACTGGCGCAACGCCGAAGACGCCGATGTGGTGAAATTTCTCAAGCTGTTCACGATCCTGCCGATGGACGAGATCGCCAGGCTGGCTTCCTTGCAGGGCGGCGAGATCAACGAAGCCAAGAAAGTGCTGGCGACGGAAGCCACCGCGCTGCTGCATGGCCGCGACGCCGCCAACACCGCGGCGGAAACCGCGCGGCAGACCTTCGAGGAAGGCTCGCACGCCGCGAACCTGCCGACGATCGATATTTCGCACAGCGAACTCGACAGCGGGCTTGGCGTGCTGGCGGCGTTCGTCAAGACCGGCCTGGTCGCTTCCAACGGCGAGGCGCGGCGTCAGATCAAGGGCGGCGGCTTGCGCGTCAACGACACCGCCGTCAGCGACGAGAAGATGATGCTGACGACGAAGGACCTGACCCCCGAAGGCGTGATCAAGCTTTCAATGGGCCGCAAGCGTCACGTGCTGCTCAAGCCTGCATAGGCGCATTCGCTTTACGCGCTTGCTAGCGGCAGCGGAAACGCGCTCCCTTCCCTGATGGACCAGAATTCGCCAGGGGAGGATGCGCCGGCCAAACCGCTGAAGCCGGCGCGGGTGGCGCTCAACGTGCTCGCCCTGTGCTTTGCGCTCTCGGTGCTCGGCCGCGGCCTCGGCGAGAGCTTCACCGTGTTCCTCAAGCCGATCTCGGAAGATTTCGGCTGGGACCGCGCGCAGGTGGTCTCGGTCTATTCGCTGACCTGGCTGGCGGGCGGACTGACCGCGCCGCTGATCGGCCGCCTGTTCGATCGCTCCGGGCCACGTACGGTCTATTCGCTCGGACTGTTCCTGCTCGGCGCCGCTTTCCTGACCGCGGCGCACGCGCGCGAACTCTGGCAATTCCAGCTGAGCGTCGGCCTTTGCGTCGGGCTCGGCATCGCCCTGATCGGCAACGTGCCGAATTCGATCCTGCTCGGGCGCTGGTTCGGCCCGCGGCTGCCGACCGCGATGGCGATCCTGTATTCCGCGACCGGCGCCGGCATATTCGTGCTGCTGCCGGCCTCGCAACTGCTGATCGACCGGATCGGCTGGCGCGACGCCTATCAATTGTTCGGGATCGTGGCGTTGTGCCTGCTGCTGCCGCTATTGGTGCTGCCGTGGCGGCTGTTCGCCACCGGCTCGCCGCATATCGCCGGCAAGGCCGACGCCGGTTTTGTCGACAATGGCTGGACGCTCGGCAGCGCGATCCGCCATCACGCCTTCTGGGCGCTGTTTTGCACCTTCTTCTTCACCGCAGTGGCGATGTACGCGATCACGGCGCAGATCGTCGCCTACCTGATCGACGCCGGATTTCCCCCGCTGCAGGCGGCGACCGCCTGGGGCTTTTCCGGCATCCTGACGCTGTTCGGCATGCTCGGCATATCGACCCTCGACGGCATCATCGGCCGCCGGCCGTCGGTGCTGTTCAGCTATGGCGTCTCGATCGTCGGACTGATCCTGCTCTGGCTCATTCAATATTACCCGAACTATTGGCTGCTGACCGGTTTCATCCTCTGTTTCGGCAGCATGATCGGCTCGCGCGGGCCGCTGATCACGGCGACCGCGCTCAACATTTTCAGGGGCGAACGGGTCGGCACCATCTTCGGCACGATTTCGATCGGCAGCGGGCTGGGCTCCGGGCTGGGCTCCTGGGCCGGCGGCCTGATCCACGACTGGACCCAGGGCTACAACTGGCTGATCGTATTCGCGCTGGTCAATGTGGTCTTGGGCTTGATCCCGTTCCTGGTGGTGCCGGCGCTGAGGCGGTAGCGAACGGGCCTCGATCAGTTGTTCGGCGGAAACTCGACGGGATTGTTCTGCTTGCCGGTGTTGAACTCGAAGATTTTCCGAAGCACGCCGGGCGCCATCGCCGAAATCGGGTTGACGCGGAGCACCGGCTGGCTGGGCGAGCCGACGATCTCGTAGGTCATTCCGATCAGCCCCTCATTGCTGCCGCCGCCGATGATCAGGCCGATCAGCGGAATCTGGCCGAACATGTTGTTGAGCCCGTACATCGGCACGAAGGTGCCGCTCATGCGCACCTGGTTGCCGGGGAAATCCAGATTGCCTTCGATGGTGCCGCCGATCATCGGGCCTTTCAGGACGCCCTCCCGGATCGTGAGCTGGCCGTTCTGCCGGGTGAATTCGGCGCGCACGCGCGAGAAGGCAACGCCGCTCTGCGCCCCGGCCGGCCCGCCGGCCACCGCGCGATCCAGCGAAGCCTCACCCTTGATGGAGAAATCGCGGACGTTGATCAGGCCCTCTTTCGCGCTGGGCTCGACCGTCGGCGGATCCATCGCCAGGGAAAGCTGGCCGCCGACCACCTTGGCGTAGGTGTCGGAGAAGCGCAGGAACGCGCCGGCGTCGGCGGTTTCGAGATAGATCAGCTCGCGCCCCTGCGGGCGACGCAAATCCGCCGTCAGCGGCGTATCGCGGCCCAGCTTGCCGCTCAGCGTAAAGCTCTTGACCGCGCCGTTGCGCCGCGAGAACTTGACGTCGACGCTGCGCAGCGCCTCGCCATAGAACCCGGCCACGGCGCCGAGCTTGAGGTCGACATCGAAATC
>NZ_JAUYAN010000100.1 GCF_030693485.1 Bradyrhizobium sp.
TCGGCGATCTGGAAGCCCCGTGCGCCGAAATACCGGCTTAACAGGTCCCGATTTATTGCGACGTCGTCGACGACGAGCAGTCTACCGCGGCCGCGATTCATGATTGTCATCGACGGATTCCAGCAGAAAGCGTTTAGGGAAAGGTTTATTTATATGGTAAACATGGTTTCAGCATTCATAAGCGATGTCACCATCGGCACCTCTCGACCTCGCTCGATCTTCGACCCGGGTCGGTGATGCACTCGATAGGCGGACATAGCTTCCGCGGATCCGCAAACCGACAATAATCCTGGCTGCGCGCATGTCCGCTTCTCGCGGCGTCTCGTCCGCCGCCAAGCCTCGATGTCCGGATCAGGTCCGGGCAGGGGTGCGGCAAAGTAACCCGACGAGGCAAAAGTTCGCTTAAGCCGTCCGGGCAAATCAGCCCTGCAGATTCGCTCGTCTCACCCGGCAAAAGGGGCGGATCATGATCGTCACGATACGCGGGGTGGGATGCGGCGGACGCGGCGGCGCACGAGACGAACGCGCGGCTTACCGAAAACCTCGCGCAGATCATGCGGCGAGAACGCGAAACCGTGTTTGCGAACAAGATGTCGATCCCAACACATTCGTCATGCGCGGACTTGACCCGCGCATCCACGCCTTCGTTGTGCAGCCCCAGGAACGTGGATGGCCGGGACAAGCCCGGCCAAGACGCTGCTCAAAGCTCTGGAATTCGCTCAGAGCAAATCGCCGCCCGCCGCGCTCGCGGTAGTCCCATGCTCCTTGAACGCCTTGATGACGTTCTTGCCGATCTTCCACTTGTGCACCTCGTCCGGACCGTCGACCAGCCGCTGCGACCGCACCTGGGTGTACCATTTCGCCAGCGGCGTATCCTGGCTGAAGCCGAGCGCGCCGTGCAGCTGGATCGCGGTGTCGATCACCTTGTGCACCATGTGGGCGTGGAAGATCTTGGCGATCGAGTTTTCCTGCCTTATGTCGAGGCCCTTTTCCGCCTTGTAGGCGATGTGCAGCAGCATCAGCCGGCCGATGTAGAGTTCGCTGGCGCAATCGGCCAGCATGAACTGCACGCCCTGGCGGTCGGAGAGCAGCGAGCCGAAGGTGGAGCGCTGGGTGACATGGGCCACCGCCATGTCGAGCGCGCGCTGCGCCTTGGCGACGTTGTGCATGCCATGGCGCAGACGGCCATAGGCGAGCCGGTGCTGGCCCATGTTGAAACCGTTGCCCTCGCCGCCGAGCAGGTTGTCGGCCGAAACCTTCAAATCCTTGATGTCGATTTCGGAATGGCCGCCGTGCAGGATGTCGTCATGCGGGCCTTCGATCGCCATGTTGGCGACGTTGCGCTTGATGATATAGCCTGGGTTCGGCAGCTCGACGATGAAGGTCGAATGCTGCTTGTGGCGCGGCGCGTTCGGATCGGTTCGCGCCACCACCAGCGCCATGTCGGCGACGCTGGCCGAAGACGAGAACCATTTCTCGCCGTTGAGGATGTAGTTCTCGTTGCCGTCCTTCACCGCCGTGGTCTGCATGCCGGTGGCGTCGGCGCCGGCGGCCTTCTCGGTCATCGAGAAGCAGATGCGCTTGTCGCCGTTGAGCAGGGGTTTAAGGAACTTTTCCTTCTGGTACTCGGTGCCGTGGGCGAGGATCGTCATCATCGAGGCGTCGTCGGGCCCCTGGGTGTTCATCGAGAGCGCGCCGAGCATGCTCTCGCCGAGCTCCATCTGCACCAGCGCGTTGGCGAGCGGGCCGAGGCCCATGCCGCCATATTCCTTCGGCACCCACGGACACCACAGGCCCTGGGCCCGGGCCTTTTTCCGCAGCGGTCCCAGCACCTCGGCGAGCGGCTTGGTGTCGAGTTCCTTCTCCGCCGGAATGCACTCGTCATGCACCCATTTGCGGACCTTCTCGCGGATCGCCTTGGCTTCGGCCGGAATCTCGAAATCGATCGACATGGCAGGGGTTTCCTCGTGTTTTATTGTTGGTCGTGCTTGGACGATGGCATATATCCGCCACGCGCCGGCGGCAACGGCAAACAAAGTTTGAAGCAGCGCCGCCGCCCGCGAAGGAGTGCCAGTCTGATGCCCGATCTCGCCGATTTGTTTCCCGGTTATTCCGCCGAATGGATCAACACCCGGTCCGGCCGCATCTTCGCCCGCGTCGGCGGCAAGGGGCCGCCGCTGTTGTTGCTGCACGGCTTTTCGCAGACCCATGTGCAGTGGCACCGCGTCGCGCCGCAACTGGCGGACAGGTTCACGCTGATCATCGCGGACCTGCCGGGCTATGGCTGGTCCGATATGCCCGAGAGCGACAAAGACCACATACCCTATACCAAGCGTGCGATGGCCCGGACGATGATCGAGGCGATGGAGCAGCTCGGCCATGTGCATTTCGCGCTGGCCGGCCACGACCGCGGCGGTCGGGTCGCCTACCGCCTCGCGCTCGATCATCCCGGGCGTCTCTCGAAACTGGCGGTGCTGGATATCCTGCCGACCTTCGACTACTGGGAGCGGATGAACCGGCTCTACGCGCTGAAGATCTATCACTGGACCTTCCTGGCGCAGCCGTTTCCGCTGCCGGAAACCCTGATCGGCAGCAATCCGGACTTTTTCCTCCGCCAGAAGATGGCGAGCCAGACCAAGTCTGGAGATCTCGGCGACATCGATCCGCGCGCGCTGGAGCATTACCTCGCGCCGTTCCGCGATCCCTCGCGGCTGCACGCGATGTGCGAAGACTATCGCGCCGGCGCCTATGCCGATTTCGAGATCGACAAGGTCGATCGCGACGCGGGCAAGAAGATCACCATCCCGATGCTGGCGCTGTGGGGCGATGCCGGCATCGCCAGCGCAGCGGCCACGCCGCTCGATACCTGGAAGAATTGGGCGACCAATGTGCGCGGCGCGCCGGTCGATAGCGGTCATTTTCTCACGGAAGAGAATCCGGATGTGACGGCGACGATGTTGCGGGAGTTTTTTGCGGAGGCGTGAACGTCACTATTCGACGCGTCATCGGTGTGCCTCCTCTCCCGCGTTTGCGGGGGAGGGCTGGGGTGGGGGCGCATCCGCACCGACGCCAGACGAGAGAGCTTCCCCCACCCGCCGCGCTTCGCGCGTCGGCCTCCCCCGCAAGCGGGAGAGGCGAAGGGCACCTACCTCCGCACCTTGAAAAAATCCTTCAGCAGCGTCGCCGCCTCCGTCTCGCCCACCGCCCCATAAACTTCCGGCACATGATGACAGGTCGGCGAGGCAAAGAACCGCACGCCTGACTCCACCGCGCCGCCCTTGGGATCGGCTGCGCCGTAATACAGCCGCCGGATCCGCGCCAGCGAGATCGCGCCGGCGCACATCGTGCACGGCTCCAGCGTGACGTAGAGGTCGCAATCGACCAGCCGCTCGGTGCCGATGGCGTCTGCGGCCTGCCGCAGCGCCAGGATTTCGGCGTGCGCGGTCGGGTCGCGGTCGGTCAGGGTGCGGTTGGCCGCGGTGGCGATCACCTCGTAACCCCTGACAATCACGCAGCCGATCGGGACTTCGCCGGCTTTTCCGGCGTTTCTGGCGGTTTTCAGCGCCAAATCCATGAAAGAAGGGGGCGTCATGCCTCGTATCATCGGAAGAAACCTGCTATGAGAACCGCATTCAGCAAAAGTGGATGCCGGTTTTGCGTGACAATGCGCCTTGAGCCAAGTGCGCGCGCGTACTCGCTATGACAGCCCGTCCACATCCGCCTGACCGCATTTCATTGATACGAGAGACATTCATGCCCCGCGATAACGACAAAAACAACGATTCCCGTGGTCGGCGTGATCGCCCCACAGGCGGCAAGGGCCGCTCCGGCGCTGCCCGGGGACCGGAGAAGAAATTCGCCAAGCGCGGCTTTGCCGGCAAAAGTGACGGCGCCAAGCCGGAAGGCGAGCGGCGGCCCTATGCCGGAAAACCCGACGGCGCCAAATCCTTCGGCAAGAAACCCTATTCGGGGCCGGGCAAACCCTATGCCGGCAAGCGCGAAGGGCCGCCGCCGCGCCGCGATGGCGATGCGCCGCGTCCCCGAGGCGATCGGCCGTTTGGCGATCGTCCTCAGCGTTTTAACCGGGATGATCGCGCCGGCGGCGAGAAGCGTCTGTATACTCCGCGCGGTGATCGCCCCGGTTTCAGCCGGGATGACCGTCCGCGCGGCGATGGCGAGAAGCGCCCCTACACCCCGCGCGGTGATCGCGGCGATCGTGGCGACGCCCGTCCGGCCGCGCGTTTTTCCGACCGCAAATTCAGCGACAAGAAGCCTTATACGCCGCGCGAGGGTGGCGCTGAGAAGCGGCCCTATACGCCGCGTGGCGACCGGCCGCAGGGCGATCGTCCCTACAGCTCGCGTCCCTCGCGCGACGGCGACCGGCCGCGTGGTGACCGTCCCGAGCGAAAATTCGGCGGCGACAAGAAGTTTTCTTCCCGCGGCGCGCCGGACCGAGGTCCGCGCAAGGACTTCGGCAGCCGCGACCGGGACCGCACGAGCGGCCCGGGAGATCGAGGCGCAGATCGCGGCGAGTCAAAGCCGTGGCAGAAGCGCGATGCGTCTTCGCCCGAGCATGCCGGCCGCAATTCGCGCCCGTCCCGCGACGGCGCGCGCAACTTCGATAAGCCCCGTTTCGACAAGCCCCGCGATAACAGCGGTGGCGCCGAGCGTCCGCGGTTTTCGCGCCCGCGCGAGGACCGCCCGCAAGGTGATCGTCCGAAATTCGACCGTCCCCGCGAGGGTCGCGGTGACCGGCCGCAGGGCGACCGTCCCCGCTTCGATCGGCCGCGCGAGGATCGTCCCAAATTTGATCGCCCCCGTGAGGGCGGCAGCTCCTGGCAGGAGCATCCGCGCAGCGAAGCTCCGGGTGAGCGGCCGCGCCGCGACAACGAAGACGACAGCAAGGTATTCGCCAAACGTCCGGCGTTTGGCGGCCGCGGCGAATACCGCGAGCGCAAGCCCGAATTCGAAAAGCGCGCCGCGCGTCCGCCGCGCGAAAAGAAATCCGGCGAGCGCATCGCCAAGGTGCTGTCGCGCGCCGGGCTTGCCTCGCGCCGCGACGCCGAGGAATGGATCGTGCAGGGCCGCGTCACCGTCAACGGCCGCGTCATCAATTCGCCGGCACTCGACGTCACCGAGAACGACGTCATCACCATCGACGGCAAGCCGTTGCCGCCGCGCGAGCGCACCCGCCTGTTCATGTTCCACAAGCCGCGCGGCCTGATGACCACCCATGCCGATCCGGAGGGGCGGCCGACGGTGTTCGACAATCTGCCGGAGGGCCTGCCGCGGCTGATATCGATCGGCCGGCTCGATTTCAACACCGAGGGCCTGCTGCTGCTGACCAATGACGGCGGGCTGGCGCGCGCGCTGGAACTGCCCGACACCGGCTGGCTGCGGCGCTATCGGGTCCGCGCCCATGGCGAGGTGACGCAGGGCCAGCTCGACGAGCTGAAAAAGGGCGTCGAGGTCGACGGCGTCAAATACGGACCGATCGATGCGACGCTGGAGCGCGACCAGGGCGCAAATGTCTGGCTGGTGTTCGCGATCCGCGAAGGCAAGAACCGCGAAGTCCGCAACGTGATGGCGCATCTCGGGCTCGAGGTGAACCGATTGATCCGGATTTCCTACGGACCGTTCCAGCTCGGCGAACTCGAGGAAGGCCAGGTCGAGGAGATCAAGACCCGGGTGCTGCGCGATCAGCTCGGCGAGAAGGTCGCCGCATTGGCGGGCGCGGATTTCAACCGGCCGATGCCGGGCGAGGCGAGCGCCAAAGCTGATGATGAAGACGCGCCGCGCGGCAAAAAACCGTTCAAGCCGGCGGGCAAGAGCGGCCTGATCGCCGATCGCAAGGGCCGCCGCGTGCTGGTGCAGCGCACCGGCAGCGACGAAGCCCGCGCCCGCAACGAGGCCGAAGCCTCCGGCTACGGTCCGCCGCGCCGTCCGCAGCGCGGCTACCACGGCAAGCGCGATCTGAAGCCGCTGGACGAGTAAGGTCTCATGCGTGTCGTTGGCGGACGGCTGAAGGGCCGCAATCTCGCGTCGCCGTCGTCGAACGACATCCGGCCGACGGCGGATCGCTTGCGCGAGTCGCTGTTCAATATCCTGATCCATGCCTATGACGATCCGGTTCAGGACGCGCGCGTGCTCGACCTGTTCGCCGGCACCGGCGCGCTCGGCATCGAGGCGGTGTCGCGCGGTGCGGCGTTCACGCTGTTCGTCGACAATGGCGCCGAGGCGCGGGCGCTGCTGCGCAACAATGTCGAGGCGCTCGGTCTCGGCGGCGTGACAAAAGTGTATCGCCGCGACGCCACCAATCCCGGCCCCGCGCATCCGATGGAGCCGTTCTCGCTGGTGTTTCTCGATCCGCCCTACCGCATGAAACTCGCCGAAAAATCGCTGGCCGCATTGCGCGACGGCGGCTGGCT
>NZ_JAUYAN010000137.1 GCF_030693485.1 Bradyrhizobium sp.
AGCCACTCGAACACCGTGCGCTCGCCGTCCAGCAGGTCCATGGCGTGCTGGGCGAAGTAGCCCATCTTGACGCTGCCGCCGACCGCGACCGTGCCGTCATCGGGTTCGGTGGAACCCGCCACCAGCTTCAGCAGCGTCGACTTGCCGGCGCCGTTGATCCCCATCACGCACCAGCGTTCCCGGCGGCGCACCTGGAAATCGAGCCCCTCATAGATGTTGCGGCTGCCATAGCCTTTCTGCACCTTCTTCAGGCTGACCACGTCCTCGCCCGAGCGCGGTGCCGGCAGGAAATCGAACTCCACCGTCTGGCGGCGCCGCGGCGGCTCCACCCGCTCGATCTTCTCCAGCTTCTTGACCCGGCTCTGCACCTGCGCCGCATGCGAGGCGCGCGCCTTGAACCGCTCGATGAAATTGATTTCCTTGGCGAGCATCGCCTGCTGGCGCTCGAACTGGGCCTGCTGCTGCTTCTCGCTCAACGCGCGCTGCTGCTCGTAGAATTCATAGTCGCCCGAATAGCTCGTCAGCGAGCCGCCATCGATCTCGACGATCTTGTTGACGATGCGGTTCATGAACTCGCGGTCATGCGAGGTCATCAGCAGCAGGCCCTCGTAGCCGCGCAAGAAATTCTCCAGCCAGATCAGGCTCTCGAGGTCCAGATGGTTGCTCGGCTCGTCCAGCAGCATGGCGTCGGGACGCATCAGCAGAATACGCGCCAGCGCCACCCGCATCTTCCAGCCGCCCGACAGCGCGCCGACATCACCCTCCATCATCTCCTGGCTGAAGCTGAGGCCGGCGAGCACTTCGCGCGCGCGCCCCTCCAGCGCGTAACCGTCCAGTTCCTCGAAGCGGCCCTGCACCTCACCGTAGCGCTCGATGATCTCTTCCATCTCGTCGGCCCGGTCGGGATCGCCCATCGCGGTCTCGAGCTCCTTCAACTCGGCCGCGACGCTGCTGACGGGGCCGGCGCCGTCCATCACCTCGGCCACGGCGCTGCGGCCGGACATTTCGCCGACGTCCTGGCTGAAATAACCGATGGTGACGCCGCGATCGACCGCCACCTGGCCCTCGTCTGGCGCCTCCTGGCCAGTGATCATCCGGAACAGCGTGGTCTTGCCGGACCCGTTGGGACCGACCAGGCCGACCTTCTCGCCCTTTTGGAGCGCCGCGGAGGCCTCGATGAACAGGATCTGGTGGCCATTCTGTTTGGAGATATTGTCGAGGCGGATCATCTTTACCTGGGGAAAGGGGAATTGTTGCGCCGCTCTTAGGCCATAGGGCGCGCCCTTGGAAGGGTGTTTCGGGGCCGGCCCGCTACCCATTCACCGGCATGCAAAAAACCGCTCCCTCCTGCCGGCTCGGACCCGCCGGATCGCCGGTTTTTCGTCTGGGGATTGAACAGCCGCCCCGCATGCGCCGCCGCCGATTGAGGCACATCAAATTCAAATCATGCCAGCTATGTATGTTTGGCGTCGGGGTTGGCTTGAGGAGAACGGCCATGCGACGCGCGACACTCGCTTTGACGCTGTCAGTATTCACGCTGTTGCCATCTGCCGTTCCGGCATTGGCGGCACCCTGTCCGTTTCCGAAGGTGCAGGTCTGCGCGCCGCAGCCACAGAACCGTCCCCCGGCTACCCCCACGCAGTGCCGGTGCGAGAATCCTCCCGGCAGTCCGACGTGGGGCGGCAAGGCGGAGATTCACAAGAAGAACGTGCCGACGGTGAAGCCCAACAAGCAACCAGGGCCGAACAACTGAGCGCGCGACGCGTGAATTTAGTTCAATTTCTTACTGCCCGTCACCGGCCTCGGCGGCTCCGGCTGCGGGTTGAGCCAGGTTCCGCCCTTGTCGACCTTGGCGGGGCCCATCGGCGGGTCGGGCTGCGGATTGAGCCAGGTCTTTCCTGATCCTCCCACCTTCACCTTCTTTGCATTCTTCGGCTTGGCCACCACCACCGCTTCGGCCACCTCGACGAACTTTTGCGCTCCGAACCGGGTCGAGACGTCGGCCGATTCCGTCGCGGTACTCACGCCGGCGGCACTGATCGTGGCAGCGAGAACAAGGCCCCCCATCGCGAAGGCTGATTGCTTCGCGATGGTCGCCAGTGCGAATCTCTTTTGCTTCATGGACATTCTCCTTATCGATCTCGCGTTACCGATCCAGCTGCCGTCGGATGGGCGGTGGGATTGGACGAGGCCGAATAATGGGCTTCGGCGTAAAGCGCTTCGGTGGGCCGAACCGCTTCGGCGGCGGCGGCCGAACCACGATTCGTGGCGGCGGCGGCGGCGGGACAAACTCCCGACCGCCTCGCTTGCCGCGTGGAAGGATGACCGGCGCCGGGACAATGGTGGTGCCGGGCAGGAATGTGGCGCCTCCCGCCGGCACGCATTTGCGCTTGTCGGCATCAGGTTTCTGTCCGGACGGACAACACTGCCCGCCGGCCGTCGCCTGCGCCGCAAGGCAGCACGAGCCGTTCGGCAGTTTCACATAGCCGGTGAAGCAGGCGTCCGGCTGCTTGATCGGCGC
>NZ_JAUYAN010000139.1 GCF_030693485.1 Bradyrhizobium sp.
CATCATCGCCTTCCTGATGCGCGACGTGTCGTTCGCCGCGCCGCTCTTTACGGTGCCGCTGCCCTCGGGCACCGGCTGGCCGGTGACGCTGACCGATGGCCTACTGACGCTCGGCATCCTGATGTTGCTGTGCGAGATCATCAAGGGCGCACGGCCCGGCGCGAAATACCTCACGGACCATCTGCTGTCGCTGCTGGTGTTTGGCGGCGCGGCCGCGGAATTCGTGCTGTTGCCGCAGTTCGGCACCTCGACCTTTTTCCTGCTGACGCTGCTGGCACTGGTGGATTTCCTGTCGGGCATTGCGCAGCGCCGGCGTCGCGGCGCGTCGGCGGCGGCGCCAGCCGTTTCGCGGCGCGAGGCGCGGAAAGCCGAGGCGGCTGTGCCCGAACCCGAATTCGAACCGGTGTCCACGCCGGCCGCTTCGGCGCCCGCAGCCGTGCCGCTGGATCGCGTAGAGCCCAGGATCGCCCATCCCGAGGTCACGCCGTCCGCGCCCTCGCCGGAGGTGCCGTCGCCTGGCTTGCAGCCCGGCGATGGTTCGCACCCGTCGCCGGACCGGCCACGCTAACTTTCAAGTCAGGTGATTCGTCAGATGATTTGCCGGGTCCGGATCCCGGCGGCGCGGGCCTGCTGCCGGCTGGCGCTGTAGGCAGTCTGCGCGTCGGCCGCCGTTCCCCGGCGCAGGCCGCGGGTTTGCGGGGCCTGCTCGGCGGTTGCGAGCAAGTGGGCGACAAAGGTCGAGGCCGGCCGCGAGGACGGCCGGTGGGCCTTCGCTGTCCATTCCGTCGGCTGCGCCACCGGCACCAGCGCGACGCAGGCAGGCCTGGCGTCGGAGGCGCCGCCATCGTCTATCGCGTGCTCTGGTCGAGCGTTGTCTGCCATGGCAAATCGAAATCCGGCTGAACTGTCACATTTTGGGACGTGACGCCCTCTTCCGAACTCTTCGTCGCAAGGCCCATGCCGGATCCCGCCTGTTTGTTCCCGGCCGCCGTGCAACGTGGTTTCGGCCGGGTTGCCGGAATCAGCACAATGCGATGTTTCGCCAACATGGATGCGGCCTGGCGCTGAAAAACACCTTGCTGGCTCTTCGTCGATGATTCCGGTCGACGCTCACTTTTGCGGAATACGCGCTGGTCGGGAGCAAAAGAGGCACTATCCTAGCGGGAGAGAATCACTCCTCCGTGTCCCGAAACGAGGCGATTGTGACATCCGCACTTCCGCAAGCTTCGACCATCCTCGCCTCGCTCGGCCAGGCCGCCTTTGTTTGGGATATCGCCACCGATGCGATGGTCTGGAGCGATCACCTGAGTGAGGTATTTCCCGACATTCCGGCGGAGGCGCTGGCCAGCGGCGCCGAATTCTCCAAACTGATCGAGCCGGCGCGCGGCGTCCGCTCCGATGCGCTCGGCCATTCCGCGCCGTCGCGCGGCGGCGACGGCGTGCCCTACCGGATCGAGTATGGCGTACGCACCTCGACCTCGGCGCCGGTGCTCTGGATCGAGGAGACCGGCTGCTGGTTCGCCGGCGCCGATGGCAGGCCGGCGCGCGCCCACGGCATCGTTCGGATCAACAACGAGGCCCACGCCCGCGACGAGCAGCTACTGAAGCTGTCGCGCAACGACCCCTTGACCGGCGAACTCAACCGCACCCATCTGGTGGCATCGCTGGCCGAGGCGATCGAGGAAGCCTCGCGCTTCCGCACCTCCTGCGCCTTCATGCTGATCAGCATCGATCATCTGGCGCGCATCAACGACGCCTTCGGCTTCGATGTCGCGGACGCAGTGATTTCGGAAGTGGCCAAACGGATTCGCGCGCGGTTGCGCGGCGGCGACGTGCTCGGCCGCTTCTCCGGCAACAAATTCGGATTGATCCTGAAGAACTGCACCGTCGACGACATGAATGTCGCCGCCGAACGCTTCCTGGCGGGTATTCGCGACGAGGTGGTGCCGACCAGGTCCGGACCGGTCTCGGTCACCGCCTCGATCGGCGCGGTCAGCGTGCCGCGCTATGCGCGCAGCGCCGACGAGGCGATCAACCGCGCCCATGAAACGCTCGATGGCGCCAAGCGCCGCCGCTCCGGGTCGTTTTCGGTGTGGCGCCCGAATGTCGAGCGCGACGCCCAGCGCCGCGTCAACATCCGCGTCACCGACGAGATCGTCACCGCGCTGAACGAGCGCCGCATCGTGATGGCGTTCGAGCCGGTGGTCGAGGCGCGCTCGCGCGATGCCGCGTTCTACGAGTGCCTGGTGCGCATGGAGCAGGACGACGGCCAGGTTCTGCTGGCGCCCGATATCGTCCCGGTCGCGGAAAAGCTCGGCCTGATCCGGCTGGTCGACCACCGCGTGCTGGAACTGGTGGTGGCCGAACTGGCGGAGCAGCCGGGCATCCGGCTCAGCCTCAACATCTCGCCGGACACCACGATGGACCCGGATTGGTGGGCCTCGATCGAATCGTTGATGCGCGCCCATCCCGGCGTCGCCGAGCGGCTGATCGTGGAAATCACCGAAACCGTCGCGATCCAGGATATCGACGACGTCCGCGGTTTCGTCACCCGGCTGAAGAATTACGGCAGCCAGATCGCGATCGACGATTTCGGCGCCGGCTACACCTCGTTCCGGAATTTGCGCAAGCTCGGCGTCGACATCGTGAAAATCGACGGTGCCTTCGTGCAGAACATCGCGCGTTCAGCGGATGATCGCGCCTTCGTGCAAACCCTGATCGACCTGGCGCGCCGGCTGCAAATCAAGACCGTCGCGGAATGGGTCCAGGACGAGGAATCCGCCGTGATGCTGCGCGAATGGGGCTGCGACTACATCCAGGGCCGGCTGATCGGACTGGCATCGTCGCAGCGGCCCTGGGCGGTACCGGCCGAGACGGTGTTGCCGGCGGCGAGTTAGCTCGTCGTCGCCTCGCTGAAATATCTCAGCGTCGCCCCGGCGAACGCCGGGGCCCATACCGCGTGATGTCGCGGTCCAAGTAAGCTTTTTTGACGACTTGTCGTAACCCCAAACGCTGGTGGCTATGGGGTCCCGGCTCGGAGGCCGGGACGACGCGATGAGAGATTGGCGTTTCGCTTTACGATAAGACGAGGAGGAGAAAACTACTCTTCCTTCTTCGGCTCTTTCGACATCCGTTCCAGCCGGTCCTGCATGTCCTTCATCTGGCGGCGCAGGTCGTCGATGTTGGCTTCTTCGGCGACCGGCTCCGGCGCCCGCTCGAGTTCGGCGGAAGGGGCGCTTCCCGCGCGCGGCGGCACGAACGGCTTGAACATCGAGAAAGTCTGCTGGAACATTTCCATGTTGCGGCGGACGTGTTCTTCCAGCGGCGCGAACGGCGTTCCCGAGAATGTGTTGGTCAGCTGCTTGCGGAATTTTTCCTGCTCGCGGGTCAGCGTGTCGATCGACTGTTCGAGATATTTCGGCACCACCATCTGCATGCTGTCGCCGTAGAAGCGGATCAGCTGGCGCAGGAAGGTGGTTGGCAGCAGGTTCTGGCCGGCCTTGTTCTCCTGTTCGAAAATGATCTGCGCCAATACCGAGCGGGTAATGTCGTCGCCGGTCTTGGCGTCGTAGACGAGGAAATCCTCGCCGTCCTTCACCATCGACGCGAGATCCTCGAGCGTCACATAGGTGCTGGTGCCGGTATTATAGAGCCGCCGGTTGGCGTATTTCTTGATCGTGGTAGGTTGGTCTGATTTCGCCATGGCTCACACAATGTACACCGAGGACAAGGGAACCCAACGGCGCGCCGAAGGGCAGACGAGCAACGCAACGCAGCAAAGTAAGCATTTTCAATTGGGTTCGGCTACCGTTTTGTGCGGCACGGTTAATCCCAAGGCACTGTAAAGGCATGGAGACTGCTCCGAAAACTGCCAAGGGCGTTATTTTGAGTGCGGCGCGGCGTGATTTTGCCCTGGGGACGATTGACATGCCTCAACTCCGTTAACAGGATGAGGCAGGAGACTGGCCTGCCATCCGGCGTCCGCCAACCAAGCGCCCCAAAGCCCCAAAAGCTCAACCTCAGGAGATGTCCATGTCAGACGATGTCGTCATCGTCAGCGCCGCCCGCACCCCGGTCGGAAGTTTCAACGGCGCCTTCGCCACCATGCCGGCCCACGATCTCGGCGCCATCGCCATCAAGGCCGCCCTTGAGCGCGCCGGCATCGAGCCCGGCCGGGTTTCCGAGGTCATCATGGGTCAGATCCTGACCGCGGCGCAGGGCCAGAACCCGGCCCGCCAGGCCTCGATCGCCGCCGGCATTCCGGTGGAAAGCCCGGCCTGGGGCGTCAACCAGCTGTGCGGCAGCGGCCTGCGCACCGTGGCGCTGGGATACCAGGCGCTGCTCAACGGCGATTCGGAAATCGTCGTCGCCGGCGGCCAGGAATCCATGAGCATGGCCCCCCACGCGCAATATCTGCGCGGCGGCACCAAGATGGGCTCGCTCGAGTTCGTCGACACCATGATCAAGGACGGCCTTTGGGATGCCTTCAACGGCTACCACATGGGCAACACCGCCGAGAACGTCGCCAGGCAGTACCAGATCACCCGTGTGCAGCAGGACGAATTCGCGGTGCATTCCCAGAACAAGGCCGAGGCCGCGCAGAAGGCCGGCAAGTTCAAGGACGAGATCACGCCGGTCACCATCAAGTCCCGCAAGGGCGACATCATCGTCGATACCGACGAATACCCGCGCCATGGCGCCACGCTCGATGCGATGGCCAAGCTGCGGCCGGCGGTTGAAAAGGACGGCACCGTCACCGCCGGCTCAGCATCCGGCATCAATGACGGCGCCGCCGCGGTGGTGCTGATGACGGCCAAGCAGGCCGCCAAGGAAGGCCGCACCGTACTCGGCCGCATCGTGTCGTGGGGCCAGGCCGGCGTCGATCCCAAGATCATGGGCACCGGGCCGATCCCGGCGTCGCGCGCCGCGCTGAAGAAGGCCGGCTGGAACATCGCCGACCTCGATCTGATCGAGGCCAACGAAGCCTTCGCGGCGCAGGCCTGCGCGGTCAACAAGGACCTCGGCTGGGATACGTCCAAGGTCAACGTCAATGGCGGCGCCATCGCGATCGGCCATCCGGTCGGCGCGTCCGGCGCGCGGGTGCTGGTGACGCTGCTGCACGAGATGGGCAAGCGCGACGCCAAGAAGGGCCTCGCCACGCTGTGCATCGGCGGCGGCATGGGCATCGCGATGTGCATTGCACGCGATTAAACGAACGGCAGCGGATGCGCTGAATGATGAAAAGATCATCTCGCAACTGCGCAGTGCAGAGTGAATAACAAACGCCCGGCCTCGTGCCGGGCGTTTTGTTCTTGATGTTCGCGCAACAGCCCGCTTAATTCGGCGTTACAAAAATAATCGTCAAAAGACACCAAGGGAAGGATTCGACAATGGCACGTGTTGCATTGGTGACGGGGGGAACAAGAGGTATCGGCGCTGCGATCAGCAAGGCGCTGAAGGCCGCCGGCTACAAGGTCGCCGCCAGTTACGCCGGTAACGATGCGGCCGCGGAAAAATTCAAGGCCGAGTCCGGCATTCCCGTCTACAAATGGGACGTCAGTTCGTTCGATGCCTGCGCCGCCGGCGTCAAGCAGGTCGAGGCCGATCTCGGCCCGGTCGACGTGCTGATCAACAATGCGGGGATCACCAAGGACGGCGCGTTCCACAAGATGACGCTGGACCAGTGGAATGCGGTCATCAACACCAATCTCGGCTCGCTGTTCAACATGACCCGGCAGGTGATCGAGGGCATGCGCGCGCGCAAATTCGGCCGCGTCATCAACATCTCCTCGATCAACGGCCAGAAGGGCCAGTTCGGCCAGGTCAATTATGCCGCCGCCAAGGCCGGCGACATCGGCTTCACCAAGGCGCTGGCGCTGGAAAACGCCAAGGGCGGCATCACCGTCAACGCGATCTGCCCGGGCTACATCAACACTGAAATGGTTCAGGCGGTGCCGAAGGACGTGCTGGAGAAGAACATCCTGCCGCTGATCCCGACCGGCCGCCTCGGCGAGCCCGAGGAAATCGCCCGCGCCGTCGTGTTCCTCGCCGCCGACGAAGCCGGCAGCATCACCGGCTCGACGATGTCGATCAACGGCGGGCAGTACATGGTGTGATGTGACGCTGTCATTCCGGGACACGCGTCTTCGCGTGAACCCGGAATCTCGAGATTCCGGGTTCGCTCGTTTCACTTGCGCTCCGGAATAGCGGCTCTCATCCATGACCTCCCGCACCGCCACCCTGATCGGACTGACCGCGATCCTGATGTGGTCGCTGCTGTCCGTGCTGACGGTAGCGACCGGAAAAATCCCGGCGTTTCAACTGGCGGCGATGACGTTCGCGATCGGGGCCGCGGTGGCGTTCGCCAGCTTCATCTTTCGCCCCGCGGCGTTCGGCGCGCTGAAGCAGCCATTGACGGCCTGGATCGTCGGGGTCGGCGGCCTGTTCGGTTATCACGCGCTGTATTTCCTGGCGCTGCGCTTCGCGCCGCCCGCCGAGGCGGGCCTGCTGAATTATCTCTGGCCGCTGCTGATCGTGCTGTTTTCGTCGCTGCTGCCCGGCGAACGATTGCTGTCGCACCACATCGTCGGCGCCTTGCTCGGATTGGCCGGCACGGTGCTGTTGTTCACCGGCAGCGGCGCCAGCTTTGAAATGGGCCAGTTGCCCGGCCTGCTCGCGGCGTTCGTGGCAGCCTTCGTGTGGGTGGCCTATTCGGTGATGTCGCGCAAGCTCAAGGGGGTGCCGACCGATGCGGTCGCGGGCTTCTGTCTGGCGACGGCGCTGCTTGCCGCGCTGGTGCACGGACTGGTCGAAACCACGCTGTGGCCCGACACGGCCGCGCAGTGGCTCGCGGTCGCAGCGCTCGGCGTCGGTCCGGTGGGCGCCGCCTTCTTTGCCTGGGACATCGGCATGAAGCGCGGCGACATTCGCGTGCTCGGTGCCGCGTCCTACGCGACGCCGCTGCTCTCGACTGCGTTCCTGATCCTGGCGGGGTTTGCCAGGCCGAGCGCGAACATCGCGATCGCGGCGGTGCTGATCGCGGGTGGCGGCCTGATCGCGGCGAGGGATATGTTTCGGAAGCGAAGCTAACTCGTTGGCTCCCAGCCCTTCGCGGCCAATTCAAACTTCGCAAACTCGAATCCCGGCGCGACGGTGCATCCGACCAGCGTCCAGTCGCCGCAACTTTCGGCGGCCTGCCACGCCTGCGGCGGCACGATCGCCTGCGGCACTTCGCCGGCGGCGAGATCCGGGCCGAGCCTGACGATGCGCTGACCGTCTTCATCGGCAATCCGCAGGCTCAGCGCGTCGCCGGCGTGATAATGCCACATCTCGACCGCATCGATCCGGTGCCAGTGCGAGCGTTCGCCGCGTGCCAGCAGGAAATAGATCGCCGTGGACAGGGCGCGCCCGCCGGCATCCGTGCGGGAATCGCGAAAGGTCTCGCGATAATGCCCGCCTTCCGGATGCGGCTTCAGGTCAAGCCGCGCGATGATCTCGGCGGCGGAAGGCGGCCCGGCCATCAGGACTTGTTCTTGCGCTCGCGCAACTCGCCGAACACGGCGGTCGCATCGGCGCCCTTCATCCGCAAGCTCGCCGCTACCGACGGCTCGTCGGCGCGCAGGAACACATTGGCCTTTTTCTCCTCGCCGAGCAGCGTCGGAAGCGTCGGCTTGTTCGCCGCACGCAGCCGCGTCACTTCCTCGGCGCGCGCTTTCAGCGCGGCGTTGTCGGGCTCGACCGTGAGCGCGAATTTGACGTTGGCGGCGGTGTATTCATGGCCGCAATAGAGTCTGAAATCGTCGGGCAGCGCGCGCAGCTTCAACAGCGAATCCCACATCATCGGGTAGTCGCCTTCGAATACCCGTCCGCAGCCGATCGAGAACAGCGTGTCGGCGGCGAACAGCGCCTTCTCGCTGTCGAACACATAGCTGATGTGGTCGAGCGTATGGCCCGGCGTTTCCAGCACCCGCGCCAGCAGGCCTCCCACCTTCACCACGTCGCCCTGGCCGGCGCGAAGATCGACATTGGCGATCCTGGCGGCCTTGTCGTGCGGCGCGACCACGCGGCAATTGTACTTCTGCTTCAGTTCGGCGACGCCGCCGACATGGTCGTGATGATGATGGGTGATCAGGATATCCGTCAGCGTCCAGCCCTCGCGCTCCAGCGCCTTGATGATGGGCGCAGCCTCCGGCGCGTCGATCGAGGCGGTGGCCTTGGTCGCGGGGTCGTGGATCAGATAGCCGAAATTATCGGTGAGGCAGGTGAACAGGCGAATTTCGGCGGCCATGATATCTCCGTGATCAAGTGAGGCGTGGTCCGGTGATATGAAGGCTCCGGCCCTGCCGCGGACAGGCATGAAATATGGCGTTAGGCCGCAACAGGCAATGGCCATATTGTGCGCGCCGCGCGCCCCGGCGCCGTGCTAGATTGGGGTCATGACCATCGACGTCATCGATCTCCGCAATTTCTATTCGCAGCGCCTCGGCATCGTGGCGCGGCGGCTGATCAATCGCGGCATTCAGGCCCGCTGGCCGGATGCGCAGGGCCAGCGCGTGCTCGGTCTCGGCTATCCCACGCCCTATCTCGGACTGTTCCGCGAGGACTCCGAGCGCTGCATCGCCTTCATGCCGGCGGCGCAGGGCGTGCTGAAATGGCCGACGGCGCGGCCGACGCTGGCCACCCTGGTCGATGAATTCTCGCTGCCGCTGCCGGACGCCGCGGTCGATCGCATCCTGCTGGTCCACGCGCTGGAAATGTCCGACGATCCCGCGGGGTTGTTGCGCGAGGTATGGCGGGTGCTGGCGCCCTCCGGCCGGCTGATGGCGGTGGTTCCGAACCGGCGCGGAGTGTGGACCCGCACCGACAACACGCCGTTCGGCCACGGCCGGCCCTATTCGCGCTCGCAGATCACGCAGTTGCTGCGGCAGACCTGGTTCACGCCGGCCTCCTGGGGCGAGGCGCTGTTCATGCCGCCAGTCGCCGGCGGCTGGTTCCTGCGCTCGGCGATGGCATGGGAACGCGTCGGCGCCGCGCTGTCGCTGCCGTTCGCCGGCGTGCATATCGTGGAAGCGACCAAGCAGGTCTATCGCGCGATCCCGGCCCACCGCGAACGCACGCGATTGATTCCGGCGCTGGAGCCGGTGCTGGTGCCGTCATCGTCCGTGCAAAGTATCTCGGCATGTCGTCCCGGCGTTTGCCGGGACGACATGTAGAGAAAGTGCCGTCTTACTCATTCCCCGGATTGAAATCTTCGCTGGGGGCGGCCGGTGCGGCGGCGCCTTCAGGGCGCGGGCCGTGGGGCCGGCGGCGGCGGCGCGGGAAGCGTTCGCCGCCTTCGAAGGCGGCCGGCGGGTTGCTGATCTGCGGCTGCGGCCCGGTGATGAACGACGGCAGGCGATCGACGCTGACGTCGGCGATGACCGGCTGCGGCTGCGGCGGCTGGAACTGCGGCTGCGGACGATGCTCGCGATGGGCATTGTGCTCACGCGGCTGGTGTTCGCGGGGCTGATGGTCGCGCTGCTCGCGCGGCTGGTAGGGCTGGCCCTCGCGCTGGTGCTCGCGCGGCGGCGGGTTATCGCGCGGCACGAAGGGCTGCGGCTGGGCCGGCACGAAGCCGGGCTCCTGGCCGAAATTCGAGAAGCTCTCGCTCTCGTCGTCGCTGTCCTCCGGCGCCATTTCGTTCTCGGTGCGCGGCTGCGGCTGGTTCTGCCGGAACTGCTCCTGGGCAGCGGCGATCAGGCGGAAATAATGCTCGGCATGCTGATAGTAATTCTCGGCGGCGACGGGATCGCCGGAAGAGCGCGCGTCGCGCGCCAGCTGCACGTATTTTTCGGCGACGTGGGATGCGGTGCCGCGGATCTTGATGTCCGGCCCGTTCGACTCGAACACCCGGGTCATCGGATTCTGACCGCGCCGGTTGCTGTCGTTGCGATTGCTATTGCTGCTGCTATTGTTCCGGTTGCGCATCCGCTTGTTGTTGTTCTGACCGTTTCTCATGTCTCGCCTTTATTCCAGCCCTGAAGTTACCAGCCTTGAATCACTTGTCTTGAATTGCTCGGCCTTGAATTGCCGATGTCATCGCAGCGCAGGTCCGGCCTGCGTCATGCGCACCGAATCGCCGTGTAATCGAGTCTCACGCAGATTTTGCCGTACGTCGCAGTCAACAAGGACGCGTTCCCCACCAGCCCAGCCTGCGTTGCCGGCTGCATCAAATCAGTCCGCCTGCCAGAACAAGCACAGGTTTATCGCGTGATTCTCTAGGCGCAATGATCAGGCTTTCGTTCGCTTTGCGGTCGGAAGCAGCGCAGCTCTTTCAGCCATCGCGCTCAATTGACCTGCGTTTTGGAACCTTTCACTCGGGGCGGGCTCTCGCTCTGAGAACTCTGGCATCCACCCGCGATATTCCCCTCGGGGCATCACGGGGCCAGCAACCCTGGACCGACGTTGTGGCCGGAACGTAGTCGCTAACGGGGAATAATCCAAGTGGTTTTTTTGCCCTGCAAGCAGGCTTTATGATGGCTTTTTGCGGCCGCCGACGGCCCGTCGGATGCCCGCCAGATCGGCCCGGGCGGGCCCCTCCGGCGCCAGCCCGGCCGCCATCATCAGCTCCCTGACATCGTCGTGCTGGCCCTGTCCGACTTCCACCACGAGTGCGCCTTGCGGCGCCAGCAGCCGCGCCGCCTGCGGAATCAGCGCGCGATAGGCGTCCAGTCCGTCGCGGCCGCCGTCGAGCGCGCCGGGCGGGTCGAAATCCCGGACCTCGACGGCGAGCCCGGCGATATCGGCCGAGCGGATGTAGGGCGGATTCGAGACCATGAGATCGAACGGGCCCGCCAGATCAGCCGCATAATCGCAGGCGATGAAGGTGGCGCGATCGGCCAGTCCGAGGTCGACCGCATTGCTGCGGGCTGTTTGCAACGCATCGCGGCTGATGTCGGTGCCGACCCCATGGGCGCGCGGCAATTCCGACAGCAGCGCCAGCAGAATGGCGCCCGAGCCGGTGCCGAGATCGGCGATGCGCAATTGCCGGTCAGGAGCAGGGCCGGCGCGCAGCATCTCCAGCGCCAGTTCGACCACGGTTTCGGTGTCGGGCCGCGGCACCAGGGTTGCGGCCGACACGGTCAGCCGCAGTCCCCAGAATTCCCTGGCTCCGAGAATCCGCGCGACCGGCTCGCCGCCGAGACGGCGGCGGGCGAAATCCTCCAGCCGAGTCGATTCGTCCGCGCTGAGCCGCCGGCCGGCCGCCGAGATCAGGCCGGTGAGGTCGAGCCCGAGCACGGCCCCGACCAGCGTTCGCGCATCGAGTTCGGCGGACTCGACCGAGCCGGACTTGAAGCGCGCGGTGAGCGCGCGCCGTGCGGCATCGACGGTTTGTCCGGTCATGCGTCGTCCCCGCACAAAACCATCCACCCGTCGTCCCTGCGAACGCAGGGACCCATACGCTGCGGCCTCGCGGTTCGGGTACTGAACGTCAACACCTTCCACACCCACAAGCCTCTGTGGTTATGGGTCCCTGCGTTCGCAGGGACGACTAGATAGAGAGCTTCGCTCACGCCGCCGCACCCTGGGCGGCGAGTTGGGCGGCCTGATGCTCCGTGGTCAGCGCGTCCACCAGTTCGCCGAGCGCTTCGCCCGCGATCACCTGCGGCAGTTTGTAGAGCGTCAGGTTGATGCGGTGGTCGGTAACGCGGCCCTGCGGGAAATTATAGGTGCGGATCCGCTCGGAGCGGTCGCCGGAGCCGACCTTCTCGCGGCGGTCCGCCGCACGGGTCGCGTTGATGCGCTGCTGCTCGGCGTCATAGATGCGCGAGCGCAGGATGTTCATCGCCGAGGCGCGATTCTTGTGCTGCGAGCGGCTGTCCTGCATCATCACGACGATGCCGGTCGGGATGTGGGTGATGCGGATCGCCGATTCGGTCTTGTTGACGTGCTGGCCGCCGGCGCCCTGCGCGCGCATGGTGTCGATCCGCAAATCGTCGTTCTTGATCTCGACGTCGACCTCCTCGACCTCCGGCAGCACCGCCACCGTCGCCGCCGAGGTGTGAATCCGCCCTTGCGTCTCGGTGTCGGGCACCCGCTGCACCCGGTGCACGCCGGATTCGAATTTCAGCTTGGCGAATGCGCCGCGGCCCTGCACCTCCGCGATGATTTCCTTGTAGCCGCCCATGGTGCCTTCGCTGGCGGAGATCGCCTCGACCTTCCAGCCCTGCAGGGCGGCAAACCGCTCATACATCCGGAACAGGTCGCCGGCGAACAACGCGGCCTCGTCGCCGCCGGTGCCGGCGCGGATTTCCAGCACGACGTTGCGCTCGTCCATGGCGTCCTTCGGCAACAGTGCGACGCGGATCTGCTGCGCCAGTGTGAGGCTGCGCGCGACCAGCGTTTCGCGCTCCGCCTCCGCCATGCCGCGCATCTCGGCGTCGGTGGCGGGGTCGGCGATCAGCGCATCGATGCCGGCCAGTTCGGCATTGGCGGCGCGGTAGGTCTTGACGGCGTCGATCAGCGGATTGAGTTCGGAAAGCTCGCGGGTGATCCTGACGTAATTCTCCGAGCTCATCTGGGCGAGCAGTTGCGCTTCCAGCGAGGCGTGGTGCGCCAGCAGGACATCGAGTTTGGCTTCAGGGAGTATCGACATGGTTTCGTCTCGAACTGCACCGCGCGCATTCAGAAAAAAGGGGATACCGGTTTTGCGGACAGAATGCGCGCCAATTATGGAATTGGGTTCGTCAAGCGGTGCGGAGCCTCGCTACAACGACAGCCCCTCGGCCTCGGCGAATGCCGTCAGTTTCTCGCGGAGCGACACGCTGCCCGCGGGCGCCTCGAGCAGCGGCAGCATCATGGCCTCGGCTTTCCTGGCGTCGAGGTCGAGAATCATCGCCTTGACCGGACCGTGGCCGGTGGCCGACAGCGACAGTGAGCGATAGCCCAGTGCGATCAGCGCCAGCGCGCCGAGCGGTTTGGAGGCCATCTCGCCGCACAGCGAAGCGGACTTCTTCGCCGCATTGGCCTTCACCACGATTTCGCGCAACGCCCGCATGATCGGCGCCGACATGGTGTCGAACCGTTCGGAGACCTTGGCATTGCCGCGATCGACCGCGTACAGGAACTGGAACAGATCGTTGGAGCCGACCGAGACGAAGTCGACCTTCTTCAGGAGTTCGTCGAGCTGATAGAGCAGCGCGGGCACTTCCACCATGGTGCCGACATCGATGCGTTCCGGCAGCGCATGGCCGTGCTGGCGCAGATAGGTCAGTTCGCGCTCGACGATGCCCTTGGCGAGGTCGAATTCGGCGACTTCGGAAATCATCGGAAACATGATGCGCAGCGCGCGGCCGCCGCCGGCGCGCAGCAGCGCGCGGATCTGGCCGCGCAATAACCCGGGACGGTCGAGCCCGAGCCGGATCGCGCGCCAGCCGAGCGCGGGGTTTTCCTCGACCACGGTCTCCATATAGGGCAGCGCCTTGTCGCCGCCGATGTCGAGGGTGCGGAACGTCACCGGCTTGGAGCCTGCGGCATCCAGCACCGCGCGATACAGCGCGAGCTGGTCGCTGGTCCGCGGCAGGCTCTGGCCGACCATGAATTGCAGCTCGGTGCGGAACAGTCCGATGCCGGCCGAGCCGGTGTCGTCGATATGCGGCAGGTCGATGATCAGGCCGGCATTGATCATCAGTTCGATCGGCTGGCCGTCTTTGGTGACGCAGGGCCGGTCGCGCAGCGCCAGATATTGCGCCTGCCGCCGGGCGCGAAACCGCACCCGCTCGGCATAGGCCGATTCGATTTCGGCCGAGGGCCGGATGTAGATCGAGCCGGAGGTGCCGTCGACGATGACGGCGTCGCCGGGGTCGGCAATGCCGGGCGCGTTCGGTATTTCGCCGACCGCGGGAATCCCCAGCGCCCGCGCCACGATCGAGACGTGTGAATTGGCGGTGCCTTCCTCCAGGATCAGCCCGCGCAGGCGGTTGCGATCGTAGTCGAGCAGGGCGGCGGGGCCCATCGCGCGCGCGATCAGGATGGCGTTGTCGGGCAATTGCTCCCGGGACGGCGCGTGATCGCGGCCCACCAGCTGCCGCATCAGGCGATGCCCGAGATCCTCGAGGTCATGCAGGCGGTCGCGCAAGTAGGGGTCGGTGGAGCGCAGCATCCGCGCGCGGGTGTCGGACTGTACGCGTTCGACCGCGGCCTCCGCGGTGAGGCCGGTGGCGACCGCTTCGTGCAGCTTGTGCGACCAGCCGTGATCGTTGGCGAACATGCGGTAGGCTTCCAGCACGTCGCGGTGTTCGCCGCCCTCGGCGACGTCGCCGCGCTCCAGCATGCGGTCGAGATCGGCACGCAGTTTCGCCAGCGCGGTGTCGAGCCGCTTGATTTCCTTCGGCAGGTCCTCGGCGATGTAATTGGTGATGACGACGCGCGGCTCGTGCAGCACGACATGGCCGAGCGCGATGCCGTCGGACAGGATCGCGCCGGTCTTGTGCAGCGAGTGCCGCGCCGCCGGCTCGGCGCCGGGCTGCGCCAGCGCCGACAATTCGCCCGAGGCGATCATCTCCGCCAGCACCATGGCGGTGGTCTGCAGCGCCTCGACCTCTTCCTCGACATAGGTGCGCTTGGCGCGGTTCTGCACCACCAGCACGCCGAGCGTGTTGCCGGCGCGCAGAATCGGCACGCCCAGGAACGAATGATAGATTTCCTCGCCGGTCTCCGGGCGGAACGAGAACGCCGGATGGGTTTGCGCGTCGCTCAGATTGAGCGGGTTCGCCTCGCTGGCGACGAGGCCGACCAGGCCTTCATGCGAGGAGAGCACGGTGCGGTGGACGGCGTCGCGGTTGAGGCCTTCGGTGGCGTAGAGTTCCAGCGTGTTGTCGACGCGCAGCACATAGGTCGAGCAGACCTCGGCCACCATGTTGGCCGCGATCAGCACCACGATCTTGTCCAGGCGCTCCTGGGCGGAGACCTGCTCCGCCATGGTTTCGCGGAGCCGTCTCAGCAAGACGCGGGGGCCTCCCGACGCGCTCCGCATATGCCGATACCTCCCCCTGCCAAGCCAGCAACCGGGGTGGCCGGGAGCTGGCGCTATAAACCAGTGAAAACAACAATTTCAATCAATCGGCGCCGCCACAAAGGTCGAAACCGGCCGAATCAGCATGGCCACAAAACTGTGGCACAGTTTGCGGCCCACCTATCCGGCCGTATAGCGAATCGAGGCTTGTTTTGCCAAGCAAAACGCCTGCCAGAGACGATAACGTCTCTGTCAGCCCATGGCGGCGCCCGCCAAGGGAAAATCATTCCAAATTGGATGATGCCGCGTGTGAATTCCGTGGTGCGACGAACGCCACTTAATCCCTCCCCACCGCTACGCGGGAGGAGGGAGCGCACCGGCGATGACGTTACATCGAGTTTCTAATCGGCTACGCCTGATCCAGCCCATACAGGGTATGCAGCGTGCGCACCGCGAGTTCGGTGTAGGCCGCGTCGATCAGCACCGAAAACTTGATCTCGGAGGTGGTGATGGCGCGGATGTTGATGTTGCGGGCGGCGAGGGCGGCGAACGCCTGCGCGGCGACGCCGGCATGGCTGCGCATGCCGCTGCCGATCACCGAGACCTTGGTGACGTCGGTGGCGCTGTCGAGCCGGGCATAGCCGATGGCGGATTTGGCCGCCGTGATGGTGTCGCGGGCGCGGGTATAATCCGAGGCGGGCACCGTGAAGGTGAGGTCGGTGGTCTTGCCGTCTTCCGAGACGTTCTGCACGATCATGTCGACGTTGATATTGGCTTCCGCCAGCGGGCCGAAGATCGCCGCGGCGATGCCGGGCTTGTCCTCGATCTGGCGGACGGAAATCTGGGCTTCGTCCTTGGAAAAGGCGATGCCGGTGACGACGTGGCTTTCCATGATTTCCTCCTCGCCGCAGATCAGCGTGCCCGGTGGGGCGCCATGCGGGTCGATATCTTCGGGCTTGTCGAAACTGGAGCGGACGAAAATCGGCATGTTGTGCACCATGCCGAGTTCCACCGAGCGGACCTGCAGCACCTTGGCGCCCTGCGACGCCAGTTCCAGCATGTCCTCGAACGCGATCCGGTCGAGCCGGCGGGCCTTCGGTACCACGCGCGGGTCGGTGGTGTAGACGCCGTCGACGTCGGTGTAGATGTCGCAGCGGTCGGCATGGATCGCGGCCGCGATCGCCACCGCCGAAGTGTCGGAACCGCCGCGTCCGAGCGTGGTGATTCGCTGCGTGGCGGGATTGATGCCCTGAAATCCCGCGATCACGGCGACTTCCTTGCGCTCCCCAAAACGGCTGATCAGCTCGGCGCCGTCGATTTCGAGAATCCGGGCCGAGGCATGTGCGTCGCTGGTCTTGATCGGGATCTGCCAGCCCTGCCAGGAGCGTGCCTGGATGCCGAGCGCCTGCAGTGCGATCGCCAGCAGGCCGGCGGTGACCTGTTCGCCGGAGGCCACCACGGCGTCATATTCGCGCGCGTCATGCATCGGCGACGCCTCGCGGCACCATGCCACCAGCTCGTTGGTCTTGCCGGACATCGCGGAAACCACCACGGCGACGTCATGGCCGGCGTCGACCTCGCGCTTCACATGGCGCGCGACGTTGCGGATACGTTCGATATTGGCGACCGATGTGCCGCCGAATTTCATCACGAGGCGGCCCATGACGACTGGTGCATTCCCTGAGGGGTTGAGTATGGTGGCCGGCGCGCAAAACCAGAGCGCGCCGCCCGAAAGGCGCGTATACATAACGGCGCGGTTGCGGGCAAGCAACCGGGTTCCTGTCATCGCAAAGGGGTTGGCAGGGATGCAGCGGTTCAAAGGGTAATTGAGGCCAGCGTATGGGGCGTTATATCGACGATATCCTGCAGCCCGGCGAGAAGGTGCTGTATTCGACCAACACGCACTGGATCTTCTTCCTGCCGGCGATCGCGGGCTGGATCGTGGCCGCGGCGTTCTTTGTCGTGTCGGGAATGGTGCCGGCCGGCACCCCGATGCTGCTGTGCCTGTCGATGTCGGCGATCTCTGCGGTCTTCGCGCTGTACAAGACCGCGACGGCCTGGTTCCACCGCTGGACCACCGAGACCGACGTGACCAATCTGCGTGTCGTCCACAAGACCGGGTTCATCCAGCGGCAGACGTTCGAAATGAGCCTCGACAAGGTCGAGAGCGTCGACGTCAACCAGAGCATTCTCGGCCGTATCCTCAACTACGGCAACGTGTCGATCTTCGGCGTCGGCGAGGGCAACAAGACCATCGACACCATTGCTTCGCCGCTTGAATTCCGCAACCACATCACCGCGCGATAGGAGCGGCGCTCAATCCATGGCCACGCAACAAAATCCTGCCGATTTTTCCGCAGCGCCGGCGGCGGGCGCGGCTGCGTCCACCGTCGACCCCGCCGAGATCGCGAAGTTTTCAAGACTGTCGGACGAGTGGTGGGATCCCAACGGCAAGATGGCGCCGTTGCACAAGATCAATCCGCTGCGGCTGACCTATATCCGCGACGCCGCCTGCCGCAAGTTCGAGCGCAACATCAAGAGCCTCAATTGCCTGTCCGGCCTGCGCATCCTCGATATCGGCTGCGGCGCCGGCCTGCTGTGCGAGCCGTTCACCCGGCTCGGCGCCCAGGTGATCGGCGTCGATCCCTCCGCCACCAATATCGCGGCGGCGAAACTGCACGCCGACAAGGCGCATCTGTCGATCGACTATCGTTGCACCACCGTCGAGGAGATGGATTTGCGCGAACGCTTCGACATCGTGCTGGCGATGGAAGTGATCGAGCATGTCAGCGACGTCGGCATGTTCCTCAACCGCTGCGCGGCGATGCTGAAGCCCGGCGGCATGATGGTGGTCTCGACCCTGAACCGCAACTGGAAGAGCTTTGCCCTCGCCATCGTCGGCGCCGAATATGTGCTGCGCTGGCTGCCGCGCGGCACCCATCAATGGGACAAGTTCGTCACCCCCGACGAACTCGCGCACCATCTGCACAACAACAAGCTCGGGATCACCGAGCAGGCCGGCGTGGTCTACTCGCCCTTCGCCGACAAATGGAGCCTCTCGTCGGACATGGACGTGAACTACATGGTGGTGGCGGAGGGGGTTTAGTCGTCGTCCCCGCGAACGCATCCCTGCTCCCTCATGGTGAGGAGCGCATCGCCAGCGCTCCTGCGCTGTCGATGTGCGTCTCGAACCATCTTGCAGACCTTTTAGCACCTTCCTTGGCGGCTTCGCAGCGTGCCAGATGGTTCGAGACGCGCACCGGACCGCGCTGGCGCGCCGCCCGGATGCGCTCCTCACCATGAGGGAGCGGCGAGTTCGCAGGGACGACGATGGGGTCGTATGCAATAACTCCCGTTGACCGCATATCTCGCGCCCGGCACGGTGGCCGCATTTCCTGCCGGTAATTATCCCCCATGTTCACGCTCGCTTCGCTCTGGATTCCCTTCACCATCATTGCCGCGCTGGGACAGGTGGCGCGCAATGCGATGCAGCGGCAGTTGACCGGGCCGCTCGGCACCTGGGGCGCCACCAATATCCGCTTCCTGTTCGGCTTTCCGTTCTCGATCCTGTTCTTCATCGTCGTGATCTTCGCGACCGGCGATGCCGTGCCGTGGCCGCCGGCGGGGTTCTGGCCGTGGCTGTTGCTCGGCGCGCTGAGCCAGATCGCCGCCACCGCCCTGATGCTGCTGGCGATGAACGACCGTTCCTTCGTGGTGACGACGGCGTACATCAAGACCGAGGCGATCCAGACCGCGATCTTCGGCTTCGTCTTTCTCGGCGATCATCTGACCGTGCTGAAGGTGATCGCGATCGTGATCGCCACCGTCGGCGTGGTCATCACCGCGCTGCGGCCGGGCGGCGAAAAGGGTTTTGCCGAACTGAAGCCGACCATCATCGGGCTGGTCGCGGCGGCCTTCTTCGCGCTGTCGGCGATCGGCTTTCGCGGCGCCATCATCGCGGTGCCCGGCGTATCGTTCGTGACGGCGGCGACCTTCACGCTGGTCTGTGGGCTGTTCGTGCAGACCCTGGTGCTGACGATATATCTGCTGGCGCGGGCGCCCGACGTTCTGCGAAAGATATTCGGCCTCTGGAAGCCCTCGATGCTGGCGGGCTTCATGGGCGCGTTCGCCTCGCAATTCTGGTTCCTGGCCTTCGCTCTGACCGCCGCCGCCAACGTCCGCACGCTGGCACTGGTCGAGGTGCTGTTCGCGCAGGCGGTGTCGTATTATTCGTTCAAGCAGGCGCTCTCGGCGCGCGAACTCTCCGGCATCGTGCTGATCGTGATCGGGGTGGCGATGTTGATCGCGGTGTGACGGTCTTCACCCTCCCCCTCCAGGGGAGGGTAAGAAGCGAAGCCTCGTGCATTCGCGAAAAGCTCAGTTCCGGTCGTCCGGCAGCACCGGCAGGGCCGACACCTCGACGCCTTCGTCGATCAGCGAGCGGGCTTCCTCCGGCGAGGCTTCGCCGTAGATCGGGCGGTGCTCGATATCGCCATAATGCATCTTCCGCGCTTCGTTGGGGAAGCGCTCGCCGACATTGTCGGCGTTCCTGACGATATGGTCGCGCAATTCCTTCAGCTTGGCACGCAGCTCGCGCTCCTGCGCCATCAGCAGCGGAGTCGATCCCGGCGTGGTGACCTCGGCGGGCTGCGCCGGCACGGCAACATCGTTGCCATGGCTATCGCTGCGTTGGCTGTCGCGGCCCTTCTTGCCGACGATCCGCGGCGCCATGATCGCGCGCTCGACCTTGGCCGAACCGCATAGCGGGCAGTTCACCAGCTTGCGCTTTTCCTGGCTCTCATAGGCCGACGAACTCTGGAACCAGCTTTCGAAAGTATGGCCGCGGTCGCAATGCAGGCTGTAGCGGATCATGACGATCCCCGCACCAGATGCAGATGCTCGGGACCGGCCTTGGCGTCGGCGACGCTGAAGCGCCGCCCATGCTGCAGCGACGGCACGGTTTTGCGCGCGGTCTCGACCAGGCCGGGATCGATCTTCGCCATGACAATGCCGGTCTCGCTGCCCGAGCCCTCGGCGAGGATCTCGCCCCAGGGGGCGATGATCAGCGAATGGCCATAGCTCTGGCGCTTGCTCTCATGGGTGCCGGCCTGCGCCGCGGCAAAGACGAAGCAGCCGTTCTCGATGGCGCGGGCGCGCAGCAGCGTATGCCAGTGCGCCTCGCCGGTCCGCACCGTGAAGGCGGACGGCGCGGTCAGGAACGATGCGCCGCTTTCGGCCAGCGCCCGGTACAGCGCCGGAAAGCGCATGTCGTAGCAGATGGTGAGACCGATGCGGCCCCATGGCAGGTCGGAGATCACGGCCGTCTCGCCCGGCTGGTAATTGGCGGATTCGCGATAGCTTTCGCCGCCGGGCAGGTCGATGTCGAACATGTGGATCTTGTCGTAGCTCGCCAGCACCATGCCGTCCGGCCCGATCAGGAACGAGCGGTTGACGGCCTTCTCGGGCGAGAAGCGCAGCGCCAGCGAACCGATATGGAGATAAATCTTGAGCTCTTGCGCGAGCGCGCGATAAGCCTTGAGCGAAAGGTCGTCTTCTTCCGTGGCGAGATGTTCGAACAGCGCCTTGCGGTTGGACTGGATCATGTTGCTGACCTCGGGGGTCTGCACATATTCAGCGCCTTCAGCGGCCGCCTGCCGGATCAGTTTGCTGCCCTGCTCGAGATTCGGCTCGGGCAACAGCCCGCTGCACATCTGCACCATTGCAGCGGTGAAGGTTGGCTCGGTGCTCATCAACTGGCCTTCTCGCCCGCGAGCAGGGAATCGAGCTTGCCCGCGCGGTCGAGGGCGTAAAGCTCGTCGCAACCACCGACATGACTATCGCCGATCCAGATCTGCGGAAACGTCGCGCCCATGCCGGCGCGATCCCACATCTGCTGGCGAAGCGTCGGATCGGTGGCGACATCGTGTTCCGTGAACGCGGCTTTTTTGCGCGTCAGCAGCGATTTGGCGGCGGTGCAATAGCCGCAGCCCGGACGGGTATAGATTTCAATGGCAGCGGTCATGTCGCGCGCGCTCTGTTGTTGGAAGTATCTGATTATATGGGAGCTTTGAAGCTGTCCACAACCCGGGCGAACACCAGCACGTCGACTGACGCAGCTTTGGCGCGCAATAGCGCGCGCGCGCAGGCATCCGTGGTGGCCCCCGACGTCAGGACGTCGTCGATCAGCACCACGCGGCGGCCCTGGATATCGGCGGCGCGGTCACGCGCGACCTTGAAGGCGCCCTGCACGTTGCTGGCGCGCTGCGGCCGCGACAGCCCGATCTGCTGCTGGGTCGGCCGCACCCGCCGCAGCGCCTCGGAAGCCAGTTTGACGCCGGTCTGCCGTTCGATCACCCGCGCCAGCGCACCGGACTGGTTGTAGCGGCGGCTCCAGCCGCGCCGCCAGTGCAGCGGCACCGGAACCAGCAAATCGGCGTCGGCGAGCAACTCGCGTCCGGCCCGCGCCATCCAGCGGCCCATGGCGGGGGCCAGGTCGGTGCGGTCCTGGTATTTCAGCGCGTGCACCAGCGTGCGCGCGACATCGTCATAACGCACCGCGGCGCGGGCCCGCGCATAGGCCGGCGGATTGGCGATCGCCTCCATCGACAACAGGTCCGGGCCGGGATCGTAGACGAAGGGAATGCCGAGCCGCGGGCAATAAGGCGGCGCGATGAACGACAATTTGGCCCAGCATTGCGCGCAGACCCCTTCGCCGTCGACCGGCTCGCGGCAGGCCACGCACAGCGTCGGCAGCGCGATGTCGAGCGCAAGCTTCGATGCTTGCGCCCATGCGCCATGCGCGCGCCGGAAGGCGCCGCGCAGATGGCCGACGATGGAACGGGACGGTGATGCCTGGGCGTCCATGGATCAAGGCTAACGTTGGCGCTATCGACTCTCAAGTTACAATGTCGGCAGCGTGCCCCGGATGCAGCGCAGCGCACCGGACGATGCTTCGCATTGCCGGGAGAGCGCTGCAGCGCGTCCGGGACACGAGATTGCCATTGACCCGCCGACCGTCGTACCACCCCGCTATGACCTCGAGCCCGACCGCAGCCCCCCTCCTGTTCGACCGCGCCTTGCTGCGGGCGCGGCAGTCGCGCGCGGCTGAATTGGGCGCAGCGACATTCCTGCTCGATCGCGTTGCCGACGACATGGCGGAGCGGCTGCATGCGGTGCTGCGGGAGTTCAGGACGGCGGCCGATATCGGCACCGCGGGCGAGCAGGTCCGCAAGCTCCTGGCCGCTCGCGTCGGTTCGCTCGCATCGATCGCAATACCTGATGCCGAAAGCAGCGGACTCGGACTGGCGCCTGACACCCTCGACCTCGCGGTGTCCGCTTTGGCGCTGCAATTCGTCAACGATCTGCCGGGCGTGCTGGCGCAGATCCGCCGCGCGCTGAAGCCGGACGGGCTGCTGCTGGCAGCGATGATCGGCGGCGACACGCTGACCGAGCTGCGGCAATGTTTTGCGTCAGCGGAAGCCGAATGCGAAGGCGGCGTGTCGCCACGGGTGGCGCCATCCGCCGACCTGCGCGAGATCGGCGCGCTGCTGCAGCGGGTGGGTTTTGCCTTGCCGGTCACCGACGTCGACCGTGTCGTGGTGCGCTACGACAGCGCGTTCGCGTTGATGGCCGATTTGAGACGGATGGGCGCCACCAATGTCCTGGTCGAGCGGCGCCGCACGCCGACCCGCCGCGCCACGCTGCTGCGGATGGCACAGCTCTATAGCGAACGCTTCGCCGATCCCGATGGTCGCATCCGCGCCACCTTCGACATCATCTGGCTGTCCGGCTGGGCCCCGCATGCGAGCCAGCAGCAGCCGCTGAAGCCGGGTTCGGCGAAAGCCAGCCTGGCGGAGGCGGTGAAGCGGCTTGCGCCCGAATGATCCGCCGCGGCGCGGAATGAGGTATCAAAATACCTTCAATCCTACTGTACATGGGGTTGTTTTCGAGATTTTTGTCCAGCCCCGCCGGAGAGACGCTTTGCCGGGTCACATCAGCAGGTCGATCAGATGCGGGATCAGCGGAATGTCCGCCGGCGGCATCTTGTAGTCGCGCAGTCTGTTGGCGCGGACCCAGGCCAGTTGCTGGCCCTCGCGCGCGATCACCTCGCCGTCCCAGCGCCGGCAGATGTAGAGCGGCATCAGGAGATGAAAATCATCATAGGCGTGGCTGGCGAAGGTCAGCGGCGCGAGGCAGTCCGCCTTCACGGTGATGCCGATCTCCTCATGCAGTTCCCGGATCAGCGTCTGTTCCGGCCGCTCGCCGCGCTCGAGCTTGCCGCCGGGAAACTCCCACAGGCCCGCCAGCGCCTTGCCTGGCGGACGCTGGGCGATCAGCACGCGCTTGTCGGCATCGACCAGCGCGCAGGCGACCACGAGGGTGAGCTTGATGTCGGTCATGCGCGGCGAATGCTTCCCGAAAGCCGGTTGCGGCGATTTGCCGAACGTTCCGGAGGGCTTCATTAACCAGCAATGTGCTTACCGCCAACCTGTTTGTTTGCCTCGCTTTTGCGCGATCGGGATAAGCCGACCTTAATGCGCCGCCGCTAGCTTCCGCGGGAATTTCAACCGGTCAGGCATCGCTCATGCGCAAGCTCCCTGGTGCAATCGCCCGCTTTCGCGGCGACAGGTCCGGCAATATCGCGGTGATCTTTGCGCTGGCGCTGGTGCCGGTGCTGTCGGCGCTCGGCTGCGCGATCGACTACAGCCGGGCCACCAAGGTCAAAAGCAAACTGCAGGCGGCGATCGATGCCGCCAGCGTCGGATCGGTCGCCCGCAAATCGCCGGGCTTCCTAGCCGCGGGTGCGATGACCACCGACGGCCCGATACCGGTCGGCGTGACCGACGCGAAGTCCATCTTCGACGGCAACATGTCGGGGGTGGCCGGCTATACGCTCAACTCCGTGACGCCCACCGTGTCCAAGACCGGCATGGTCATCACCTCGAACGTGACATTCTCGGCCGAGGTCGACACGATGTTTCTCGGCGTCATGAACAAGAGCAAGATGACGGTCACCGGCAGTTCGACTTCCGTCTCCAAGATGCCGCAATACATCGATTTCTATCTGTTGCTCGACAATTCGCCCTCGATGGGAGTGGGCGCGACCCCTACCGATGTGGCAACGATGGTCGCTAATACCTCGGACAAGTGCGCTTTCGCCTGTCACGACGTCGCCAACTCCAACAACTACTACAACCTCGCCAAGACCCTCGGCGTAAAGATGCGGGTCGATGTGCTGCGCACGGCGACCCAGCAATTGATGGACACCGCGGCGGCCACGCAGACCTATACGAGCCAGTTCCGGATGGCGATCTACGATTTCGGCGCGTCGGTAAGCACGGCCGGATTGCGGAGTTTGTTTGCGCTGTCGTCGTCACTGAGCAGCGCGAAGACCGCCGCCGGCAACATCGACCTGATGACCGCCAATGGTCACGGCGAATATCAGGGCACCCGATACACCACATTATTTCCCGCGATCAACAGCGTGATCAGCAGCCCGGGAACCGGCACCTCCTCAGCGCCGCTGAAATACCTGTTCTTCGTTTCGGACGGCGTTGCCGACGAAAACAACAGCGCCTGCCTCAAACCAAAGACGGGTTCGCGATGCCAGTCGCCGATCAATCCGGCACTCTGCACGGTGCTGAAGGATCGCGGCATCAAGATCGCGGTACTGTACACCACCTATCTCGATCTGCCGACCAACTCCTGGTACAATAGCTGGATCAAGCCGTTCAATACCGGGCCGTACAACCCCGCCTCGGTGAACAGCGAGATCGCGAAGAAGATGGAGGCGTGCGCGTCACCGGGCTTCTACTTCGAGGTCAACCCGACCCAGGGCATTTCGGAGGCGATGAACGCACTGTTCCAGAAAGCCGTCTCCGACGCCCGCATCGCGAGCTAGCGCAGGCGAGCCGCGCCTTACGACCGGTAGTCGCCGTTGATCGCGACATATTCCTTGGTGAGATCGCAGGTCAGCACGCGGTCGCGGCCCTTGCCGAGGCCGAGTGCTATCCTGATCTGGATCTTCGGATTCTTCATCGCCGCGGACACTTCCGCCTCGTCATAGGACGGGTCGCGCGCGCCGCTTTTGGCGACTCGGATGCCGTTGAACGAGATCGACAGCCTGTCGCGGTTGGCGGGTTCGCCGGCCTTGCCGACCGCCATCACCACGCGGCCCCAATTGGCGTCCTCGCCGGCGATCGCGGTTTTCACCAGCGGCGAATTCGCCACCGACATCGCGATTTTTCGCGCGGATTTCTTCGTCGTCGCGCCATCGACGATGATCTCGACCAGCTTGCGCGCGCCTTCGCCGTCGCGGGCGACCTGTTCGGCGAGATCGGCCAGCACCGCGCGAAAAGCCTTGGCAAACGCCTTCAGGCGCGGGTCGCTGGCCCGGCTGATCCTCGGCGCGCCATCAGCCGCGGCCGCGCCGGTGGCGAAGGCCAGCAAGGTATCGGACGTCGAGGTGTCGCCGTCGATGGTGACGGCGTTGAAGGTGTCCTCGACACCGCTCTTGAGCAGCGCCTGCAGCGCCCCGGCGCTGAGCGGCGCGTCGGTGAACACGAAGGCCAGCATGGTTGCCATGTCGGGCGCGATCATGCCGGCGCCCTTGGCCATACCGTTGATGGTCACCTTCGCCTTGCCGAGCTTTACCGTGGCGGTGGCGACCTTCGGAAAGGTGTCGGTCGTCATGATGGCTTTGGCCGCGTTCATCCAGTCGTCCGGCACGGCGGCCTGCGCCAGCGTGCCGAGCACGCCGTCGAATTTGCGGGCGTCGAGCGGTTCGCCGATCACGCCGGTCGAGGCGAGAAATATTTCGTTTGAACTGCATCCAACGGCCTTGGCGGCGATCGAAGCGGTCAGCGTGGTGGCCTGCCGCCCGGTCTTGCCGGTGAAGGCGTTGGCGTTGCCGGAGTTCACCACCAGCGCGCGGGCAACCCCGCGGCCGAGCCTGGCCCGGCACCATTCCACCGGCGCCGACGGGCACTTCGATCGGGTGAAGACGCCGGCAACTGACGTGCCCTTGTCCATCACCGCCAGCAGCACGTCGGTGCGGCCCTTGTAGCGGATCCCCGCGGCAGCGGTCGCAAGCCTGACGCCCGCGATCGCGGGCATCTCGGGGACATCGGTCGGGGCGAGGGGGGAGACGGCGGTGGACATGAGGGCTTCCGGCTATGAGGCGATGCTCTGCATCACCGACATCGTTGCGGCGGGAGAGGCGCTTACCCTCCCCTGGGAGGGGGAGGGTCGGCTCACATGGAGCGTAGCGAAATGTGAGACGGGGTGGGGTGATGTCTCAACCGGGGCACCGCCGGAAACGATAGACCGTCACCCCACCCCGACCGCTACGCGGTCGACCCTCCCCCTCCAGGGGAGGGTGAAGGGCTTACTTCTTCGCCGGGGGCGCCATCTTGGAGTCCGCGGGCTTGGCCGTATCCGGCTTGGCTTCGGTCTTGGCGGCCTCTTCGGGCTTGTCGAGGCGTTCGACCTTGGCGGCTTCGCGCAGCTTTGCGACGTAATCGGCCTGCGCCTTGCGGGTCACATAGGTCTCGATCTGGGCCTTGACCTGTTCAAACGCCGGGGCCTGCCGGTTTCGCTTTTCCTCGACCTTGATGATGTGCCAGCCGAACTGCGACTTGACGGGATCGGATATCTTGCCGGGTTCCAGCGTGAAGGCGACGGCGGAGAATTCCGGCACCATCTGGTCCTTGGTGAAGAAACCGAGATCGCCGCCGTCGGAGGCGCCGGGATCCTTGGATTTCTTCTTGGCGAGGTCGGCAAAGTCGGTGCCCTTCTTCAGCTCGGCGGCGATCGCCTTGGCGTCGTCCTCGGACTCCACCAGGATATGGCGGGCGTGAACTTCCGCCTCGCCGGTGATCTGCTTGGAGGCGTCCTCATAGACCTTCTTCATGGCCTCGTCGGTGGTCGCGGACTTGCCCTCGGTCGCCAGCAGGCTGTCCATCAAGAGCCGGTTGCGGGTAAACGCCAGCCGCTTCTTGAAATCCTCGTTGTTTTCGACCTTCTTGTCCTCGGCGGCCTTGGCGACGATCTTCATGTCGATCAGGAACGCCAGCACGTTCTCCCGCTTGGTCGATGGGTCCATCTGCGCGAGACTCGGTCCGAGTTCCTCCTCGGCCAGCGTGAGGTCGCTCTGGCGGATCTCTGCGCCGTTGACCTTGGCGAGCACCGGGTTGGCGTCCTGCGCCCGTACCGGCAGGGCGGCCAGCAGCACCATGGCGAGCGCGCCGGTCACGGCGGCGGAGGCGACGCTGAGACGCAGGCCGGGTTTCGTTTCCGGGAACGGAGCGGTCATGGAAAATCCTTATCTTGAAAGCTGGGGGCTGTTCGGGGCCGCGGGACACTCGCCCAATCGGCCACCCTTGGCAACGCGAAAAGGGTGTCAGAATGATGAAATCCTTGAGAGTTAGCGCCGTTGACAAGGCTCTAGCACAGCCATATCTCTGCAAAACCGGGTCAATGGCAAAAGCGCGTATTTGGCTGCGTTTTCGGCCATTGAACCTTGGATAGCTGAATTCCCACTCATTGGGCGGATGCTCCCCGGATTGGCGTCCGCGCCGCGATGCGTCACGATGAGTTGATAGGCACCCCCGGTGGACCATTTCACGGCGGCAACGCCGAACGATACAGACAGGAATTTGGCATGATCGGCGCGCTCGCCCGCAAGTTTTTCGGCTCTCCCAACGATCGCCGGGTCAAGGGATATCAGGCCCGCGTCAATGCCATCAACGCGCTGGAGCCCGAGGTCGCAGCCCTCTCCGACGAGGCGCTGAAAGCCCGAACCCCCGAGTTCCGCGCCCAGCTCGCCGCCGGCAAGACCCTTGACGACATCCTGGTTCCCGCCTTTGCCACCGTGCGCGAGGCGGCCAAGCGCACGCTCGGCCAGCGCCATTTCGACGTGCAGCTGATCGGCGGCATGGTGCTGCACGAGGGCGACATCGCCGAGATGAAGACCGGCGAAGGCAAGACCCTGGTCGCGACGCTCGCGGTCTACCTCAACGCACTGGCCGGCAACGGCGTCCATGTCGTCACCGTCAACGACTACCTCGCCAAGCGCGACTCCGAATGGATGGGGCAGGTCTACGGCTTCCTCGGCCTCACCGTCGGCGTGATCGTGCATGGCCTCGATGACGGCGACCGCAAGAATTCCTACGCCTGCGACATCACCTACGGGACCAACAACGAGTACGGCTTCGACTATCTGCGCGACAACATGAAGTACCGGCTCGAGGACATGGTCCAGCGCGGCCACACCTACGCCATCGTCGACGAAGTCGACTCCATCCTGATCGACGAGGCGCGCACGCCGCTGATCATTTCCGGCCCGCTCGACGACCGTTCGGAATTCTACAACACCATCGACACCTTCCTGCCGAAGCTCGACAAGGCCACCGACTTCGAGGTCGACGAGAAGCAGCGCACGGTGACGCTGACCGAAGCCGGCATGGAAAAGATCGAGACCCTGCTGCGCGAGGCCGGTCAGCTCAAGGGCGAGTCGCTCTACGACGTCGAGAACGTCTCGGTGGTGCACCACATCAACCAGGCGCTGCGCGCGCATTCGCTGTTCCAGCGCGACAAGGATTACATCGTCCGCGACGATGAGGTCATCATCATCGACGAGTTCACCGGGCGCATGATGCAGGGCCGCCGCTATTCCGAAGGTCTGCACCAGGCGCTGGAAGCCAAGGAGCACGTCCAGGTCCAGCCGGAAAACCAGACGCTGGCCTCGATCACGTTCCAGAATTACTTCCGGATGTACGCCAAGCTCGCCGGCATGACCGGTACGGCGCTGACCGAAGCCGACGAACTGTTCGACATCTACAAGCTCGAGGTCGTGGAAATCCCGACCAACGTGCAGGTGGCCCGCCTCGACGAGGACGACGAGGTCTACCGCACCCAGAACGAGAAATACGCCGCGATCCTGGCCGAGGTGGAGCGCGCCAATTCGCGGCTGCAGCCGGTGCTGGTCGGCACCGCCTCGATCGAGAAGTCCGAAGTGCTGGCCGACTACCTGAAAAGCCACGGCTACAAGCAGCTCGACTTCGAAAGCCCGAAGTCGATGCAGAAACTGTACGACGCCGCCCGCGCCGGAAAACCGGCAAAACTGTTCGCGGTGCTGAACGCGCGCTTCCACGAGCAGGAAGCCTATATCGTCGCCGAGGCCGGCGTGCCCGGCGCGATCACGATCGCGACCAACATGGCCGGCCGCGGCACCGACATCAAGCTCGGCGGTTCGCTGGAAATGCGGATCCTGCAAGAGACCGCCGATATTGCCGATGAGGCCGAGAAGGCCAGGAAGATCGAGCAGATCAAGGCCGACGTCGAGCGTTTCCGCGAGATCGTGCTGAAGGCCGAGGACGTCGTCGAGATCGAGCCCGCCAAGGGCTCGAAGCCGGCCAAGACCGTGACAAAACCCGGCGGGCTCTACATCATCGGCTCCGAGCGCCATGAATCGCGGCGCATCGACAACCAGCTGCGCGGCCGCTCCGGACGTCAGGGCGATCCCGGACGCTCGAAGTTCTTCCTGTCGCTGGAAGACGACCTGATGCGGATCTTCGGTTCCGACCGGCTCGACAGCATGCTGACGCGGCTCGGCCTGAAAGAGGGCGAGGCCATCATCCATCCCTGGATCAACAAGGCGCTGGAGAAGGCGCAGCAGAAGGTCGAAGCCCGCAACTTCGACATCCGCAAGAACCTGCTGAAGTTCGACAACGTCCAGAACGACCAGCGCAAGGTGATCTTCGAGCAGCGCGTCGAGCTGATGAAGAGCGAGAGCGTGGCCGATATGGTCGCGGACATGCGCCGCGATTTCGTCGACGACGTCGTCGCCAAGCACGTGCCCGAGCACGCCTATGCCGAGCAGTGGGATGTCGTTGGCCTCAAGGAAGAACTGAAGCGGGTGCTCGACATCGACCTGCCGGTCGACGAATGGGCCAAGGAAGAGGGCATCGCCGACGAGGAATTGCTGACCCGCATCGAGCAGCGCGTCGACGAGCACATGGCCGCGAAAGTGGGGCAATGGGGCCCCGACGTGATGCGTTACGTCGAGAAGACCATCCTGCTGCAGACGCTGGATCATCTGTGGCGCGAGCATCTGGTGATGCTCGATCACCTGCGTCAGGTGATCGGCCTGCGCGGCTACGGCCAGCGCGATCCGCTGCAGGAATACAAGTCGGAAGCCTTCGCCCTGTATGAGGCGATGACCGCGCATCTGCGCGAAGCGGTGACGGCGCAGCTGATGCGCGTCGAGATCGTGCCGCCGGACGAGCAGCCGCCGCTGCCGGTGATGGAAGCGCACAAGATCGATCCCACTACCGGTGAGGATGAAATGGCGTTCGCCAGCGCCTCGCTGGTGCCGGCCGCCGCCGCCGACCGCGACCCGAACAACCCCGCGACCTGGGGCAAGATCGGCCGCAACGAGGATTGCCCCTGCGGAAGCGGCAAGAAGTACAAGCACTGCCATGGCAAGTATGGCTGAGGCGGACGCTTCGTAGTTCGTAATTCGCAGGGTGGGCAAAGGCGCGCTTTTGCGCCGTGCCCACCATCCTGCGACGATGTGCAGGCATGACAATGGTGGGCACGGCGCGAGAGCGCCTTTGTCCACCCTGCGGCTCTATGCGTGATTGCCTACTTCGCCGCCGAGAAGCGGCTCTCGAATGAGTTCGCCGGCACGATCGGCTGCGAACCGGCGACCATGGGGGCGGGCGCCGGTGTATCCGACAGCGACGGCTTCAGTGCCGGCCTGGTGTCGACCGGCTTCGGCGCGGCGGCGACCTTCGGCACCGATGCTTCCGGGCGCGGCGGCTCGGTGCGTTTGGTCTCGATCACTTTCGGCTTCACGGGTGCCGCGGCCGGAGCGGACGCCGGCTTGGTGGTCGCGGTGGTTTCCGCGCCGCCGATGCCGACCTTGCGGGCCAGGTTGGAGAAGAACCCGTCGGATTTTTCCGGCGGCGCCGCGGACGCTACGCGGGTTGCGGGGGCCGGCGCGGGGGCGGCCTGAGCCGCCATGGAGGCGGCCAGCGGCTCATCGGGCGATGACACGGATCCGCGCGGCGGGATGACGTGGGCCGGAATGGTGCCGGGCGCGCGGGAAATGGCTGCCAGCGACAGGCCCTGGCCGGTGCCGCCCTCGGACAGGCCGGTCGAGGCCTCGGGCAGCTTGGCGGCAAACACCCGGTGCATGCCGCCGTCGATGCCGGTATTCATCCGCGCGACCGGTGTTCCCTTCGAAATCAGCCTGGCGGTCTCGATCTGATCCTGCCGCTGCTTTTCCTGCACGGCGTCGGCGATGTCTTCCGGGATCGCGTAGACAGGACATTTGGCCGACGCATCGAACACCGGATCGCGCTTGGCATCCGGCGCCTTGATGGCGTCGAATACGTATTTCTTCTCGCAGAAATCGACCTTCGGCTCCTGCCGCGTCACCTCGAAATGATCCCAGCCCTGCTTGATCATTTTCCAGAACGGCATGTTCGGGTTGTTGCGATGTTTCGCCATGTTGACCGGCGTCATCTTGAACGGATAGGCCTGCAGCTGGAACGCGCGCTGGCCGCCGAAGAAGGACTCCCGCCCCAGCGAATAGATTTCCGCGATCTGTTCGTCGGTCATGGCGTAGCAGCCGCGCGACGAGCAGTCGCCATGCACCATCAGTTGCGAGCCGGTGCGACCGAGCGCCTTGTCGAAGGCGTTGGGGTAACCGGTGTTGAACGACAGGTAGAACGACGATTGCGGGTTCATCTGCGCCGGGCTGATCGAATAGAAGCCTTCCGGGGCCTGGCGGTCGCCTTCCTTGACCTTGGGTCCGAGGTCTCCCGACCAGCGGCAGATCGGATAGGTCTTCAGCAGCGCAAAGCGGCCGGTGCGGTCCTGCTTCCAGATTTCGAGTTCGGCTTCCTGCTTGAAGATCCGGACCAGCATCGGCGATTGCAGGTCCATGTCCTTCGCCGTCATGTCGGCGATCAGCTTGGGCGGGACCGGCTGGTTGGCCTTGGCGTTATTCGCCAGCGAGATCTGGTCGCTGTTGCAGCCGGCCAGCACCGCACCGGCCGCGAGCGCGGCCGAGGTGATGAGCGCGCGAACCAGCGGGCGATAAATCAATGCAGAACTCCACACCCCAAGGACAATCTTGAGCGCGACCCAATCGCAAAAACGGGCGATTTCAATCGCAACTTTCGCACCCCAAACATGGCGTCCACGCCCTGAAGCCATTGACTAAAATACTACCCTTTGGGCCACTTGGTCGCAAGCCAATGGCGGCCTCGCGACGGGCACCCCGTCAGGCATGGTCAACAGAGGTTAAATATCGGTGTCCGGGCCTAATTGGGGCGAAAATGGCCGATTCTCAAAAAAAGCCTCGCTTTAACGATTGGACCCAGCCTTCTTACCCTCCCTGGGGGAGGGTAAATCAGGCCAGCTTGCGGCCGATATCGAGGAACTTCTGCCGGCGCTGCTTGCGAATCATGTCGGGGTCGAGATTGCGCAGATCGTTGAGGGCCTGCTCGATGGCGTCGCCGGTGGTCGCGATCATGGCGGAGGGATCGCGATGGGCGCCGCCGGCGGGTTCCTTCAGGATCGAGTCGATCACCCCGAAGCGCAGCATGTCCTGCGCCGTGATCTTCATGCTGGTGGCGGCTTCCTGCGCCTTGGTGCCGTCGCGCCACAGGATCGAGGACGCCGCCTCCGGCGAGATCACGCTGTAGATGGCGTGTTCGAACATCAGCACGCGGTTGGCCGTCGTGATCGCGATGGCGCCGCCCGACATGCCCTCGCCGGTGATGATCGCGACATTGGGGACGCCCAGCGACAGGCAGGCGTCCGTGGAGCGCGCGATCGCCTCGGCCTGACCGCGCTCCTCGGCGCCGATGCCGGGATAGGCGCCGGCGGAATCGACCAGCGTCAGTACGGGAATGCCGAACCGGTCGGCCATCTCCATCAGCCGGACCGCCTTGCGGTAGCCCTCCGGGCGCGCCATGCCGAAATTATGCTTGATGCGGGATTCGGTGGTGGCGCCCTTTTCCTGGCCGATCACGCAGATGCTTTCGCCGCGGAAGCGGCCGAACCCGCCCACCAGCGCTTCGTCCTCGCCGAACTTGCGGTCGCCCGCGAGCGGGGTGAATTCGGAAATCAGCGCGTTGATGAAATCGGTCAGATGCGGGCGCTGATGGTGACGCGCCACCAGCGTCTTCTGCCACGGCGTCAGGTTGGCATAGAGTTCAGCCAGGGCCTGCGCGGCCTTCTCCTCGATCCGCGAAATTTCTTCGCCGATGTCGCTGCCGGTGGCGGCCAGCGCGCGCAGTTCATCGACCTTGGAGTCGAGTTCGGCGACGGGCTTTTCAAAATCGAGATAGGTGCTGCGCATGTGATCCGGCATCTGGACAATATAGGGACGAAGCGGCGTGGACGCGAAGCGGTTTCCGGGTTGCGTGGAGAAGGCACGCAGTTTCAATCATTTAGCGTGCGGTTCGGGCAAATCGGGGTCCCGTTTCGGGCGCGAGGGGTCGCGGGCGGGAGGGCTGTTTCGGGGGAGAAGGCGCCGAAGTCAAGGCGGCAAAGTAAACCGCTACTTCTCCGCCAGCGGATGCAGGTCGCGGACCAGGCTCTTCAACCGCTCCTCCACCACATGGGTGTAGATCTGGGTGGTCGAGATGTCGGTGTGGCCGAGCAGCGTCTGCACGATGCGCAGGTCGGCGCCGTTGTGCAGCAGATGGCTCGCAAACGCATGACGCAGCACATGCGGAGAGACCAGCCGCGGCGCCAGCCCGGCCGCCGCCGCGAGATCTTTCAGGTCGCGGGCAAAATGCTGCCGCGTCAGATGCCCGCTCTCGCCGAATGAGGGGAACAGCCATTTCGAGTTGGCGGCGTTTTTCTTCTTCTCGGTTTTCAGCGCATCCGTGGCGGCGAGATAGTCCGCCATCGCTTGCCGCGACGCCTCGTTCAGCGGCACCAGCCGCTCCTTGTCGCCCTTGCCGCGCACCACGATCATTCTGATATCGCGCTGCGCCGCCGAGCGCGGCAGCGCCACCAGTTCCGATACCCGCAGGCCGGTGGCGTACAGCACCTCCAGCAGGCAATGCAGCCGCAGCGCGCGAAGCCGCTGCAGCGCAGAGGCTTCCGGCGCTTGCGTGAGTTCCCTGGCGCGCGTCAGCATCCGGTCCACGTCGGATATCGACAGCACCTTGGGCAGGCCGCGGCCGCGCTTCGGGCCGGACAGGATGGCGGCAGGATCGTCGCTGCGGATCCGCTCGTTGAGCAGGAATCGAAACAGATGCCGCAGCGCCGACAGCCGGCGCGCCACGGTGGTGGACTTGAAGCCGCGCGAATCGAGGTCGGCGAGATAGTCGCGCAGCGCCTCGGTTTCGACGTCGGCAAAGCCCTTGTCGCTGCCGGCCAGGAACCCCTGGAAATCCGTGAGATCGCCGCGGTAGGCGTCGAGCGTATTGTCGCCGGCGCCCTGTTCGGCGGCGAGCATGTCGAGGAACAGGTTGATCAGCCTGGCATCTGAGGTTTTGGAGCGCATCCGCCCACCCTAGCGCCTATTTCTTGAGGAACCTGTCCTGGGGAATGGTGACGGTCATTTCCCGCGGCTTCGGATTGACGAAATTTGCCAGCGAGAAAACCACGCCATAGACGATTCCGCCGAGCACAGCGACGACCGTCAGAAAGCGGAACAGGCTGGGCATCAGGGAGCCTCAGGCGGCGAATTAACCATTGAAATCATCGGGGGCCTGACTACCAACATGTTCGCCCCTCCGTTGCAAGAGTCTCTGGCAACGGGATCGGCGGGGGTAGTATAGGTGGCGCGGAACCCCGCGATCCGCGGCGAAATGAGCAATTCGATGCCCGATACAGCCACACCGGCCGGCGCCGGCGCATCCCAGGAGGCCGAAATCATTTCGGCGCTGGGAATGCGCTCCGTCGTGCTGGTCGGCATGATGGGGGCCGGCAAGTCCACCATCGGACGGCGGCTGTCGGCGCGGCTGCATCTGCCGTTCCTCGACGCCGATACCGAAATCGAGGCGGCCGCCGGGATGTCGATCCCCGATATCTTCGAAACCCATGGCGAACCGCATTTCCGCGATGGCGAGGCGAGGGTGATCGCGCGGCTGCTCGACGGCGGTCCCGCCGTGATCGCCACCGGCGGCGGCGCCTTCATGCGCGAGGAAACCCGCAACCGCATCCGCGACAAGGCCGTCTCGCTCTGGCTCAAGGCCGATGCCGAGATCATCATGAAGCGCGTCAAGCGCCGCGCCGATCGCCCGCTGCTGCAGACCGCCGATCCGGCTGCGACCGTCGGGCGGCTGATCGAGGAGCGCGAGCCGGTGTATCAGCGCGCCGATCTGACGATCTGGTCGCGCGACGTGCCGCACGAACGAATCGTCGACGAGTGTCTCGATGCCCTGCATGCCTGGTTGTGCGGCGACGGGTCCAGGCAGACCCCCAACGCATTGAGTGCCACACCATGACCGCGCCGCTGAAGCATTCCGATTCCGTCATCGTCGACGTCGCGCTCGGCGACCGCACCTATGACATCGTCATCGGCCGCGATGTGCTGCAATCCCTCGGAAAGCGCGTTGCGGCGTTGCGGCCCGGCGCGCGCACCGCGATCGTGACGGATCGCACGGTCGCACAACACTGGCTCGGGCAAACCGAGGCCTCGCTGTCGGATGCCGGCATCGCCTCGTCGCGGATCGTGGTTGACGAGGGCGAGGGTTCGAAAACCTATGCCGGCCTCGCCCAGGTCTCGGAGGCGCTGATCGCGGCGAAGATCGAGCGCAGCGATCTGGTGATCGCGCTGGGTGGCGGCGTGGTCGGCGACCTCGCCGGCTTCGCGGCGGCGATCCTGCGCCGCGGCGTGGATTTCGTGCAGGTGCCGACCTCGCTGCTGGCGCAGGTCGATTCCTCCGTCGGCGGCAAGACCGGGATCAATTCGCCGCAGGGCAAGAATCTGCTCGGCGCGTTTCACCAGCCGGTGCTGGTGGTCGCCGACACCGCGGTGCTCGACACGCTGTCGCCGCGCCAGTTCCGCTCCGGCTATGCCGAGGTCGCCAAATACGGCGTGCTCGGCGACGAAGCCTTCTTCGCCTGGCTGGAGGCCAATCACACCGATATTTTCAGGGGCGGCGCGGCGCGCGAACATGCCATCGCCACGTCATGCCGCGCCAAGGCCGCGATCGTGGCGCGCGACGAACGCGAGAACGGCGAACGCGCGCTGCTCAATCTCGGCCATACGTTCGGGCATGCGCTGGAGGCCGCGACCGGTTTCTCCGACCGGCTGTTCCACGGCGAGGGCGTTGCCGTCGGCATGGTGCTGGCGGCGGAGTTTTCCGCCCGGCTCGGCATGATTCCGGAATCGGCGGCGGCGCGCGTCGAACATCACCTTGCCCAAGTGGGCCTGCCGACCCGTTTGCAGGACATCGCGGGATTCGCCCAGGAGGGCCTTGCCGATGCCGACGCGCTGATGACGCTGATGGCGCAGGACAAGAAGATCAAGCGCGGACGCCTCACTTTCATCCTGCTGGAGGCGGTCGGTCGCGCCGTGATTGCCAACGACGTCGAGCCTGCGCGGGTTCGCGAATTTCTGGCCGAAAGACTCGCGCACAAATCGTGATACCAGCCGACCGTATCGAAGCTGACACCGGCCTCACAGGACCGCAATGACCGAGTCGATCTTCAATCTGCTGATCGCCATCTTCCTGCTCGCAGCCAACGCATTCTATGTGGCGGCGGAGTTCGCGCTGGTGAAGAGCCGGGGCTTTCGCATCAACGCGATGGTGGAGCAGAATCGCTTTGGCGCGCGCCTGCTGCAGCAAATGATGGCGAATATCGAGGCCTACCTCGCCTGTTGCCAGCTCGGCATCACGATGGCCTCGCTCGGCCTCGGCTGGGTGGGCGAACCGACGGTGGCGACATTGCTGGAGCCGGTGCTGCTTCCGTTCGGGATGTCCGATTCGGCGCGCCATTTTACATCCTTCATGGTCGGTTTCCTGGTGTTCTCCTCGCTGCATATCGTGATCGGGGAACAGGTGCCGAAGACCCTGGCCATTCGCGAACCGGTGCCGGTCTCGCAATGGATCGCCTATCCGCTCTATGTCTCGTTCCTCGTGTTCTACCCCCTGAACTGGCTGCTCAATGCGGCGTCCCGCGGGATCCTGCGGATGCTGGGCGTCAAGGAGAGTTCGCAGCATGAGATCCTCACCGACGTCGAGATCAGGGGACTGGTGGAGATGTCGGCCGAACATGGCGAGATGGAGCAGGGCGAGGCGGAATACATCCAGAACGTTTTCCGCTTTGGCGAGCTGCAGGTGTCCGACGTGATGGTTCATCGCACCGAAATGGTGATGCTCAACGCCGACCTTCCGCCCGAGGAACTGGTGCGCGACGTGCTGGCCACCGAATACACGCGAATTCCGCTGTGGCGCGACAAGCCGGAGAATATCATCGGCGTGCTGCACGCCAAGGATCTGCTGCGCGCGATTCGTGCCGCCGACGGCGATACCACGAGGATCGATGTCGCGGCCATCGCGCTGCCGCCATGGTTCGTGCCGGAGATGCGCCCGGTCGCCGATCAGCTGAAAGCCTTCCGCCGCCGCAAGACCCACTTCGCGCTGGTGGTCGACGAATACGGCGAAGTCGAAGGCATGGTGACGCTGGAGGACATTCTGGAGGAAATCGTCGGCGACATTTCCGACGAGCACGATGTCGTGGTGGCCGGGGTCCGCGCCCAGCCCGACGGCTCGGTGGTGGTCGACGGCTCGGTGCCGATCCGCGATCTCAACCGCGCGATGAACTGGCACCTGCCCGATGAAGAAGCGACCACCGTCGCCGGCCTCGTGATTCACGAGGCGCGTTCGATCCCGGAGCGCGGCCAGAGTTTTACCTTCCACGGTTTCCGCTTCCGCGTGCTGCGCCGGGAGCGCAACCGGATCACGGCGCTGCGCATCGTCCCGGTGCCGCGCGAAGCCGAGCTCGAGGAGAGGAAGCCGAAGCGGGCAGGCACCTCGTTCTAGTTTTCTCGCCCTCCGGGGAGGGTGTGAAATTTCAGCGCACGTATCGGAGCGCCGCGGCGAGTAGTCCTTCGGGCGCATCGGCTGATGTATCAAGAATCAGCCGCGCGTCGGCCCAGTCTTCGTATTCGGCCCGTCGTTCCAGCACCCGGGCCCATGTCACCTCGCGCATGCCGGTGATATTGCGAATCCGCGCCTCGATCCGCTGACGGTGGACTGCTTCATCCATACAGACGCATTCGATGATCTTCAGATCGGCGCGGTATTTCCCGGCAAGATGTCGCCAAGCCGCGCGTGGCGCCTCGACCGCGTTGACGGCGTCGGCAATGACGGAATGTCCAAGTCGCAGGTGTTCGTCCGCCAGCGCGACCGCGACGTCATAGGCGGCGATGCCGGTCGATTGCTCGGCAAATCCGCTTCGCCACATCGCGGCCTCGATCGGATCGACCGAAAAGACAGGAATCGACAGGGTGCGGGAGAGGCCCCCCGCCAGCGTGCTCTTTCCGGAACCGGGTAGGCCGGACAAGACGATGAGCTGCATGGTCGTTGGCCCCATCGAATCCCGCGAAGCGGATCTAGGCGCTCCCGGCTTCTCCCGGAGCCTGCGCCTTGATCGCCAGCGCATGCACCGTATCGGCGAGTTCCGCTGCCAGAACCGTATTAATCATGCGGTGGCGCTCGATCCGGCTCTTCCCTTCGAACGCTGGCGACACGATATAGACCCTGAAATGCGTCTCGCCGCCCGGTCTGTGGCCGGCGTGGCCCTCATGCAGATGTGATTCGTCCGTGACGTCGAGGCTTTCCGGCGCGAAAGCTTCGCGCAACTTGTTCGTGATATGGTCCTTGGTCTTCATGGCCGGGCAATACGTCCGTAGCCGCGTTTCGTCAATGGCGCGTCAAGAGAGCGAGGTATTCGCAATGTCAAGACTTGAAGCTTTTCGCATTGCGTTGTCATAGTCAGCCATGCCGATTGATTCATCCAAATTCTTCGACAGCATTCGCATCAAGCCCAACAAGCTGAGCGCGAAACAGCAGGCGGCCGCGCGCGAAGAATCCGCCATGTGCGAATGGCCGGAGTGCAAGCACAAGGGCCCGCACCGCGCCCCCAAGGGCCGCGAGAACTCGAAAGAGTACTGGCACTTCTGTCTCAACCACGTCCGCGAATACAACCAGGGCTACAACTTCTTCCAGGGCATGAACGCCGATGCCGTCGCGCGCTATCAGAAGGATGCGCTGACCGGCCACCGTCCGACCTGGAAGATGGGCGCCAATGGCGGCAAGAAGGGCAAGGCCGGCGCCGAGGCCGATATCGACGCCGCCTCCGACCCGTTCAGCATGTTCTCGGAACTCAACGGCCGTGGTCGCTGGCGGCCGGGTCCCGGCGGCGCCGCCGGCGAGACCAAGGTCGAGACAAGGAAGATCTTCAACGCCGAGCGCAAGGCGCTGCAGGTGATGGGGCTCGGCTCCGAAGCGACGCTGGAAACCGTCAAGGCGAAATACAAGGCGCTGGTCAAGCAGCACCATCCCGACGCCAATGGCGGCGACCGCTCCACAGAGGATCGCCTGATCGAAATCATCAAGGCATATAATTATCTCAAGACGGTGGTGCGCGGCGTTTAAGCTTCCGGATGATCCAGGCGGCCACTGAGGCGACCAGCGCGCCGCCGATCACCGTCACGATCCAGTAATGCTTGCCGATCCCGCTGTGATGCGGAATGCCGGTGTATTCATGCAGCGCGGATACCGCCAGCACCCCCGGCAGTACATGGACGGCCGCCCACAGCAGGATCGCCGGGATGTTGATGGCGTAAAAGCGCGGCGGCGGCATGCCGAGCGCGCCCGCCGTGACCGGCACGAAGGCGCGGATCGGCGGCACGAAGCGCGCGAACAGCACCGCCAGCGTGCCCCAGCGATGAAAGAACGCCTCGCTCCGGGCGATCAGGCGCGGGTAACTCGACAGCGGCCAGGCGCTCAGGATTTTGCGCTGGGCGCGATGGCCGATCCAGAACGCCATTCCATCGCCCAGCATCGCGCCTGATATCGCGGCCGCCAGCACCGGCCCGAGCCCCAGTTCACCCCCGGGCACCAGCGCGCTCAGCGCCAGGATGATGGTGGAGCCCGGAATCACGGCGCCCAGGACGGGAATGGCCTCCAGCAAAGCGGCGAGGAACAGCGCGAGATAGGCAAGCCAGGGATGCGCCGAGATCAACACAATCCATGGATCGAGGAAGGAGGCCACGAAATACCTGCAAATACCCGCGCGATTGTGGGCCGGCCTGGGGTGCGGGCCCAGTATAACGGATGGCAAGGCGGCAAAAGCCGCCGTTTCCGGCCCGCGCCCACATTCGCGGATGAAAGTACGGCGTGATTCGCAGGGCAGCCTTCCAAAAACCGAGGTCAACGCCTATCTTGATGATAACGCAGCGGAACTTTGATTGAGTGGCGGGCTTCTGCCGGCCGTTGCTCTCTGATAGGTTCCTTCAAGCACCCATCCGCAGCCATTCAACAAATCTGGTTTCGGGAGCGTCCGAGACCTCGGAGGATTGATGACGACCGCCGCCATGACCAAAGTGCAAGCGCCCGCAGGTATGCCCGACATGAAGGTGTCGGTTCGTCAGGTATTCGGGATCGACAGTGACCTCGAGGTTCCCGCCTATTCCGAAGTCGACCCGCATGTGCCCGATGTCGATTCGGATTACCGCTTCGACCGCGCCACTACGCTCGCCATTCTCGCCGGCTTCGCCAAGAACCGCCGCGTCATGGTCACCGGCTATCACGGCACCGGCAAGTCGACTCATATCGAGCAGGTCGCGGCCCGGCTGAACTGGCCGTGTGTGCGCGTCAATCTCGACAGCCACATCAGCCGTATCGATCTGGTCGGCAAGGATTCGATCGTGGTGCGTGACGGAAAGCAGGTCACCGAATTCCGCGACGGCATTCTGCCCTGGGCGCTGCAGCACAATATCGCGCTGGTGTTCGACGAATACGACGCCGGCCGTCCCGACGTGATGTTCGTGATCCAGCGTGTGCTGGAAGTCTCCGGCCGCCTGACGCTGCTCGACCAGAACAAGGTGATCAAGCCGCACCCGGCGTTCCGGCTGTTCTCGACCGCCAACACGGTCGGCCTCGGCGATACCTCGGGCCTCTATCACGGCACCCAGCAGATCAACCAGGGCCAGATGGACCGCTGGTCGATCGTCACCTCGCTGAACTATCTGGCGCATGACGAGGAAGTCGAGATCGTGCTGGCCAAGGCGCATCACTACCGCAACCCGGAAGGCCGCGACATCGTCAACAAGATGGTGCGGCTGGCCGACCTCACCCGAAACGCGTTCGCCAATGGCGACCTGTCGACGGTGATGAGCCCGCGCACGGTGATCACCTGGGCGGAAAATGCCGAGATTTTCGGTGACATCGGCTTTTCGTTCCGTGTCACCTTCCTCAACAAGTGCGACGAACTGGAGCGGCCGCTGGTCGCCGAATTCTATCAGCGCTGCTTCAATGCGGAACTGGCGGAATCCGCGGTGAATGTCGCGCTTTCATAGTCGTCTGCTCGCTGTCGTCCCCGCGAAAGCGGGGACCCATATGCCGCGGCGGTTCAATAGAATGTTGGTGCTCGGTAACGCGAAATAACAGCCGCCGGTGGTTATGGGTCCCTGCTTTCGCAGGGACGGCGGGCGGTGAAGGTGGCAATGACGACGTCGAACTCAAAGTTCCGAACCGGATCGAAGGAAGCGCCGACCGAGCCGTTCAAGCGCGCGGTGACGTCGTGTTTGCGCGCGATTGCGAAAGCACCGGAACTGGAAGTGACGTTCGCCGCCGAACGCCCGGGCCTTGCGCCCGGCAAGGCGCGGCTGCCCGAGCCGGCGCGTAAAATGACGAAACGCGATGCCGCGATCGTGCGCGGCCATGCCGATTCGATCGCGCTGAAGCTTGCCTGCCACGATCCGAAAGTGCACCGCAAGCTGATGCCGGGCAATCCGCAGGCGCGCGGCGTGTTCGAGGCGGTCGAGCAGGCGCGGGTCGAGGCGATCGGCGCGCGGCGGATGGCCGGCGTCGCCAAAAATCTCTCCGCAATGCTCGACGATCATTTCCACCGCGGCAAGTTCGACGAAATCACCGACCGCGCCGATGCGCCGCTGTCGGATGCGCTGGCGATGCTGGTGCGCGAACGGCTGACCGGCCTGGCGCCGCCCGCCGCCGCCCGCAAGATGGTCGACCTCTGGCGTCCGGTGCTGGAAGACAAGATCGGCGCGCGGCTTGACCAGCTCAGCCGCGTCACCGAGGACCAGGCCAAGTTCGGCGACGTGGTGCATGATCTGTTGTCGGCGCTCGAACTCGGCGACGACCGCAACGCCGATTCCGACGACGACGAAAACCAGGACGAAAACCGCGACGGCGAGAACGACCAGTCCGGCGCCGAGGGCTCGCCCGATAGCGATGCGGCGCAGGAAATGAGCGCCGACCAGGCCCAGGCCTCCACCGACGAGATGTCGGAGAGCGCGATGGAAAGCGCGCAGGCCTCCACGTCTGATACGTTCGACGACGGCGAACTCGGCGACGACGAGACGCCGGGCGAGGCGACGCGGCCGAATTCGAAGAGCGGCAACGAGCCCCGCGGTCCGGAATATCACGCCTTCGCGCCGAAATTCGACGAGGTGATCGCGGCCGAGGATCTCTGCGACCATGACGAGCTGGAGCGCCTGCGCAGCTATCTCGACAAGCAGCTCGCGCATCTGCAGGGCATCGTGGCGCGGTTGGCCAACCGGCTGCAGCGCCGCCTGATGGCGCAGCAGAACCGCGCCTGGGACTTCGACCTCGAGGAGGGCGTGCTCGATCCGGCGCGGCTGTCGCGCGTGGTGACCGATCCCTATCATCCGCTGTCGTTCATGAGCGAGAAGGAAGCGACCTTCCGCGATACCGTGGTGACGCTGCTCTTGGACAATTCCGGCTCGATGCGCGGCCGTCCCATCACGGTGGCGGCGACCTGCGCCGATATTCTGGCGCGCACGCTGGAACGCTGCGGCGTCAAGGTGGAAATTCTCGGCTTTACCACGCGAGCGTGGAAGGGCGGGCAGTCGCGCGAGGCGTGGCTGGCGGCCGGCAAGCCGGCCAATCCCGGCCGCCTCAACGATCTCAGGCACATCATCTACAAATCCGCCGATGCGCCGTGGCGGCGCGCGCGCAAGAATTTGGGCCTGATGATGCGCGAGGGACTGCTGAAGGAAAACATCGACGGCGAGGCGCTGGACTGGGCGCACAAGCGGCTGCTCGGCCGCTCCGAGCAGCGCAAGATCCTGATGATGATTTCCGACGGCGCGCCGGTCGACGATTCCACGCTGTCGGTCAATCCCGGCAACTACCTGGAGCGCCATCTGCGCCACATCATCGAGGAAATCGAGACCCGCTCCCCGGTGGAACTGATCGCGATCGGCATTGGCCATGACGTCACGCGCTATTATCGCCGCGCCGTCACCATCGTCGATGCCGAGGAACTCGGCGGCGCCATCACCGAGAAGCTCGCCGAACTGTTCAGCGAGACCAACGGGGCGGCGCCCAAGTCCGGCCGCCGGCGCCGACTGCATTCGTAACCACATGCCCACACATCTCAGCCGCCGCCGCTTTCTGAAGTTGACGGCGGCGGGGATTTCGGGCGCGGCGATCCCCGGCGCCGCCCAGGCGCAGAAGCCGGCCGTGCCGGACGAATTCACCGTCGCGGCCCCCGTTACGATCGAGGTCAACGCCCGGCCGATTCCTTCGTTCGATACCAGCGACCGCTCGCGCGTCCGCTTCGGCGCGCTGGAGTATCGCAGCGGGCTGATCCTGACCTCTCGGTTTCGCGGTTTCGGCGGGCTGTCGGGATTTCGGCTCGATCCGAAGGGCGAACGCTTCATCGCCGTCAGCGACCGCGGCAGCTGGTTCACCGGCCGCATCGTCTATCGGGCTCGCGAGATGACCGGGCTCGATGAGGTCGAGGCCGCGCCCCTGCTCGGGCCCGACGGCCGGCCGATCACCGCGCGCGGCTGGTACGATTCCGAATCGCTCGCGCTCGATGGCACGCTGGTTTATGTCGGCATCGAACGGGTGCACCGGATCCTGCGCTATGATTTTTCCAGGGGATTTACCCGGGCGCGCGGTGAGGAAGTTCCGCTGCCGCCGGCGGCGCGCAAATTGCCCGGCAACAAGGGGCTGGAAGCGCTGATGGTGGTGCCGAAGGGCTTTGCGCTGGCGGGCACGCTGATCGCGCTCTCCGAACGCGGGCTCGATGCCGACGGCAACATCGTCGCGTTCCTGATCGGCGGCAAGACGCCGGGCCAGTTCAGCCTGCGCCGCACCGACAAATACGAGGTCAGCGACGGAGTGCTGCTGCCTTCCGGCGACCTGCTGGTGCTGGAGCGCAAATTCTCCTGGCTCTCCGGCATCGGCATCCGGATCCGTCGCCTGCAGCTCAAATCGCTGGCGCCGGGCGCCCTGGTCGACGGCCCCGCGGTCTTCGAGGCGGATCTCGGCCACGAGGTCGACAACATGGAAGCGATCGACGCCCACGTCACGCCGGAGGGCGACACCGTGCTGACGCTGGTCTCCGACGACAATTTCTCGATGGTCCAGCGCAATCTGATCCTGCAGTTCACGCTGATGGAGT
>NZ_JAUYAN010000150.1 GCF_030693485.1 Bradyrhizobium sp.
TGGCAGGCGGCGGAACCGAAATTCGCCATGGCGGAGAGCGTGCGCGCAGCCCTTGCGCTGGTGGCGCGCGGCGAGGCGCCGCTCGGGATCGTCTATTCGACCGATGCGAAAGTTGAACCCGGCGTCAGGATCGTCGGCACCTTCCCGGCCGACTCCCATCCCGCCATCATCTATCCGGTGGCGGCAACGGCGACCGCGAAGCCGGAAGCCGCTTCCTATCTGGCCTTCCTGCGTTCGTCGGCGGCCAGGACCATCTTCGAGAAATATGGATTCGCGTTTCTCGTCAGCCCGACGACCTGAGCGTGTTCGACATCTCTCCAACAGAATGGACGGCGATCCTGCTTTCGCTGCGGGTCGCCGCGGTGGCGACGCTGGTGGCGACGCCGCTCGGCATCGCGCTGGCGTGGCTGCTGGCGCGGCGCGATTTCTGGGGCAAATCGGTGGTCGACGCGCTGGTGCATCTGCCGCTGGTGCTGCCGCCTGTCGTGACCGGCTATCTGCTGCTGCTGACGTTCGGCCGGCGCGGGCTGGTCGGCGGCTTTCTGGCGGATCATTTCGGCATCGTGTTCGCGTTTCGCTGGACCGGGGCGGCGCTGGCCTGCGGCATCATGTCGTTTCCGCTGCTGGTGCGGCCGATCCGGCTGTCGATCGAAGCGGTCGATCGCCGGCTGGAGCAGGCGGCGGGCACGCTGGGCGCGCCGCCGTGGCGGGTGTTTCTCACCATCACGCTGCCGCTGGCGCTGCCGGGCGTGCTGGCCGGCATGGTGCTCGGCTTTGCCAAGGCGATCGGCGAATTCGGCGCCACCATCACCTTCGTCTCGAACATCCCCGGCGAGACCCAGACCATTTCCTCGGCGATCTATTCGCTGATCCAGACCCCCGACGGCGACACCGCAGCGCTGCGGCTGGTGGTGGTTTCCATCGTCATCGCGATGGCGGCGCTGGTCGCCTCGGAATGGTTTGCGCGGCGCGCCACCAAACGCCTGCATGGAAACTGATCATGCTCCGCGTTGACGTCACAAAAAATCTCGGCGAATTCGCAGTCGAAGTCTCGTTCGCCAGCGAGGGACGCGTCACCGGGCTGTTCGGCGCTTCCGGCGCCGGCAAGACCTCGCTGGTCAACATGATCGCCGGCCTGCTGCCGCCCGACCGCGGCGTCATCGCGATCGACGGCGACGTGCTCGACGATACCGCGGATGGCGTGCACATTCCGCCGCATCGCCGCCGCATCGGCTATGTGTTCCAGGACGCACGCCTGTTTCCGCATCTCGATATCCGGCAGAATCTCGACTACGGGCGGCGCATGAACCGGCTCGCCGAGGATCCCGCGCTTTGGGCCCGCGTCACCGACCTGCTTGATATCGGCGGCCTGCTCGACCGCCGTCCCGGCAAGCTTTCCGGCGGCGAGCGTCAGCGCGTGGCGCTGGGGCGCGCGCTGCTGGCGCAACCGCGGCTGCTGCTGCTCGACGAGCCCTTGGGGTCGCTGGATGAGGATCGCAAGGTGGAGATCCTGCCTTACCTCGTGCGGCTGCGCGACGAAGCCAATGTGCCGATGGTCTATGTCAGCCACGATTCCGGCGAAATGCGCCAGCTGGCGACGCAGGTCGTGATGCTCCGGCGCGGGCGCGTGATCGCATTCGGCGGGGTTGAGGTGTTGCCGCTCGCCGCCGCAAGCTCCGCTGGCTAAACAGCATTTGGAATCGCAAATTGCGGCCATCCTTCGAGACGGCCACTTTCGTGGCCTCCTCAGGATGAGGGTGAACTTGTTGAAACACCACAACCTCATGCTGAGGAGCGAGCGGCGCGAGCGTCTCGAAGCATCGGCAGCCAGCGACCTGCCGAACTCACATACGGGTGCTAGTCCGGCAAAGTCTCGCCGGAGCCGCCGAGTTCGGCGGGCAGATCGCGAAACTTCGGCAGCCCGTCCCTCACGGAAACCATCTTGCTCCCGTAATTGGCATGCAGCGTCGGCTGATGGATGAAATCCCGCAGCAGATTGGCATAGACGTCGATCAGCCGCATGCGCGGATGCTCGGTCATCAGATGCCCGCCGCAGCGCTTGCAGAACTTGCGGTAGGAGTTTTCGGTCTTGTGAAAGGTGGCGATATCGGCTTCGCCCCTGGTGATCCGCACGCTGCCCGAGGGCCACAGGCTGAAGGCGTTGATCGGAGCCGCCGACCAGGCCTGGCAGTCGCTGCAGTGACAATAACCTTCGAAGGTCGGCTTGCCCGTCACCTCGATCTCCACGGCACCGCAAAAGCAGCCGGCCTTGTGGACGGCGACTTCATGCTTGCCTTCCTCCCCGGGCGCCAGCAGGTCGCCATATTCGGGGTGCTTGCCGATGCAGGACCGGATGAAATCGCATTCGACGGAGAGCCGCCGCCCCTGCGCCCGCACCGCGTCGAGCGTGGCGCGCCCGAGCTTCGAGCCTACGCCCCGCCCGCCCAGTTCGGGCGGAACCTCGGTATGGACCAGCGTGATCGCGTCCGGCGATTTGCGATAGGTGACGAAGGCGGTGTGACCCTCGACATCGAGCTCGAAGCGCTCGCGATCCTCATTGTCGTGAAAATTCTCGGCCATGCGCACTCCCTGCTTTTGGTGCCGGGTGTTGACGATTTTCCCCTCTTATACCAGCGCAGATGCCCTGTTGCATCAGATCCGCGCCGGGGATCGCTGCCCGGCCATTGATCTGCGTCAAGACGGGACAGCTTCCCGGAGCACAAGAACTCCTGCGACGGTTGATCTGACTTCACACGAGGCATGGGCTGAAGGATTCACGGACAATGCCGGCTCAAGTCACCTACCGCATGGCCCGTCCCGACGACAGCGGCGAGCTGGCACGCTACATGTGCATCGCCGGGGGCGGCGTCTATGAATTTCTGTTCGACGATCTGATCCCGTTCGTGAACGCGGTCGATCTGCTGTCGGCCGGCATCGGCGGCGAACGCTATCCGGTTTCCTGGCGCAATTGTTGCGTGGCGACCCTCGGCAGTGACGGCGAGATCGTCGCCGCTGCGAATGTGTTTCCCGCCGACCTGCTGAAGGAAGATAATTACGTGCTGCTCGGCTCCGAACGCCACGACCATATAAGGCCGATGCTGGAGCTGCAGGACTGGGGCAGCATGTTCCTGAACAGCCTTGCCGTCGGCGACGCCTACCGCGGTTCCGGCATCGGCGCCAGATTACTGGGATGGGCCGAAGGCCGCGCGGCGAAAGCCGGTTACGACCGCCTGAGCCTGCATGTCTGGGCGGACAACGTCTCCGCCGTGAATTTCTACAAGCTAAGGGGCTTCATCGAGATCGGCGTCGCCGGGATTCCGGCGCATCCGCGGCTGCCGCACAATGGCGGCAGCATCCTGATGAGCAAGGCGGTGCCGCCACCGGCGTGATCGCCTGACGCCCGCGCAGCGTTGCGGAGGGGAGAAGTTCAGACGCCCGCGACCTGCGACCATATCTCCGACAGCCGGCGCCTGAACCGGGCCAGCCTCGTCAACGGCACGGCATCTTCTTCCTCTTCTGGCAGCCGCAGGCCGACGACGTTGACGCGGCCACCGCCGATGTTGTGCGCCACCAGCACGATGGGGTCGAGGGCGAGCTCCGCGCCCTCCTTCGGCGCGTGGTCGAGATGAATGTCGAAATAATCCGCCAGCGTCAATTTCGCCTGATCTTCATCGACAGCGACGCCGTAGATTTCGGCAAGCTCGCCCAGCGTGTGCTCCCCCGACACCATGAAGTCGCCGAGTTGATGCGGATCGGGCGCCGAGCTCGCGGGCATGTCGACGAAGAACCGGTCCAGCGACTCGGCCTTTTCCGGCGGCGCCAGCAGATAGATGTAATCGCCGGGCGCGACCGGATCGGCTTCGGCAGGCGACAGGATCTTCTCGTCGCGGATCACCAGCGTCGGCTTCGACCAGGATGGAATGAGGCCGCGCCGGAAATACAGGCTTTTCGGGCGGACCGAATAGCCGACCAGCTGCTGCTCAAGCTGGCCGGGCAGATCGAGTTCGACGCGGCGCGGGCCGCGATCGGCCCGCGGCAGCGCGACGTGGAGCTTTCGTGCCGCCGGGCCGAGCGTCCAGCCCTGCAGCAGCAGCGAGATGAGGACGACGACGAAGGCGACGTCGAAATAGAGATAGGCCTTGGAAAGGCCGACCAGCATCGGGATCGAGGCCAGAAAGATCGCGACCGCGCCGCGCAGGCCGGTCCAGGCGATGAATATCTTTTCCCGCCAGTTGAAGCGGAACGGCGCCAGGCAGAGAAACACCGCGACCGGGCGCGCCACCAGCATCAGGGCCAGCGCCACGACGAAAGCCGGGCCGATGCTGCTCACCAGACGCTGCGGCGAGACCAGAAGGCCGAGCAGCACGAACATCACGATCTGCGCCAGCCAGGTCGCGGCATCGAGAAAGGTAACGACCGAGTTGTGCGCGCGGGTCGGCCGGTTGCCGATGATGATGCCGGCGAGATAGACCGCGAGAAACCCCGACGCATGCGAGATTTGCGCGGTGCCGAAGATCACCAGCGCCGCGGTGGCGACAAAGGGCGCGTGCAGGCCCTGCGGCAGCGCCACCCGGTTCAGCGCCAGCACCACGAGACGGCCGCCGACCACGCCGACGATGGCGCCCAGCACGGCCTCACGAACGAATTGCAGCGCGATCTGCCAGGCCGAGCCTTCGCCGATCGTAATGAATTCGACCAGCACCAGTGTCAGAAACACCGCGAACGGATCGTTGGTGCCGGATTCGACCTCCAGCGTCGCGCCGACGCGGGGACGCAGGCGTAACCCCTGCGCGTGGACCAGCAGAAACACCGCGGCGGCATCGGTCGACGCCACCACGGCGCCCACCAGCAGCGCCTCGGGCCAGTTCAGATCGAGCGCGTATCGGGCGACCGGCGCGGTGATCATGGCGGTCACCAGCACGCCGACCGTCGCCAGCATCATCGATGGCGCCAGCACCGCGCGAATGCTCTGAAACCGGGTCCTCAGGCCGCCATCGAACAGGATCAGGGCCAACGCCACCGATCCCACCAGATAGGTGGTGCGGACGTCGTCGAACCCCAATTGGCCAGGTCCGGAGTCGCCGGCCAGCATGCCGATGAACAGAAACACCAGCAGCAATGGCGCGCCGAAGCGCAGCGCGAGCAGGCTCGAAAGAATGCCGGCCATCACAAGAACGGCGCCAAGCAGAATGGCTATGCTGACCGAGTCGAGAGAAGCCATGAACCTCCGGAAATCATTGAAATACTCGTGAGAATACTCTTGAGAATACTTGCAATTGCATCCTTATCGTCGCCACAGTTCGACGCCAACCCATTTCTCGACCCAGCGGCAAAGTACCCGGTTTAACGGCCTTACTCGCGGCAGCCGGGGTGTCGTATCGATGGCGCGGGCGCAGCCATTGTGTGAATCTGCCGGCCATTCGAATCAACTCTGCCCGATGAGCTGCCTGCGATGAGATTTTGACGATGGACCTGAATGACATCACCGGATTCCTGCTCGCCGCGGCGCGTTCGGTCGGCGCGGAGGTGACCTCGCCCTGGTTCTATCTGCAGCTGGGGCTGATCCTGGCCGCGGCGGGGATCGCGTTCGCCGTCGGCGCGGCGGTCCGCGCCAGGGTCGATGTCACTTCGCTTGCCATGCGCTGGCCGGCGCCGTTCCGGCTGTTCCTGCGCGTGCTGGTCGGCAGCGCCTCCACCGCGGCGTTCGCCGCTATGATGATGCTGGCACGCGTGATCATGCTGACCTCGACCTGGCCGAGCCGCAGCTATCTGCTGGCGGTCGCCGCAAAGCTGGCCTTCGCCTGGCTGATTATCCGGCTCGTCACCTCGGTGATCCGCAATGCTTTCATCGTCCGGCTGGTGTCGCTGTCGGCATGGACCCTTGCGGCGCTGAGCATCATCGGCCAGCTCAATCCGGTGGTCGAGGCGCTCGATTCGGTCTCCATCGTGCTCGGAGGTCTGCGGCTGACGCCTCTGCTGCTGATCAAATTCGGTGCGCTGCTGCTGCTGGCGCTGTGGCTGACCAACCTGGCCAGCAATTTCATCGAAGGCCGGATCACCCGCTCCAGCGACCTGACGCCATCGATCCAGGTGTTGCTGGTCAAGATGATCCGGATCGGACTGATGGTGTTCGCCATCACGATCGCCATCAGCACCGTGGGCATCGACCTCTCGGCGCTGGCGGTGTTCACCGGCGCGGTCGGCGTCGGCATCGGTATCGGCCTGCAGAAGATCGTCGCCAATTTCGTCAGCGGCATCATCCTGCTGGCCGACAAATCGGTGAAGCCCGGCGATCTCGTCACCATCGGCGACAGCTCGGGCCGCATCAGCGCGATGAAGACCCGCTATATCTCGGTCGCCGCCGGCGATGGCCGCGAATTCCTGATCCCGAACGAGGATCTGGTGACGCAGAAGGTCGTGAACTGGACCTATACCGACAAGAACACGCTGGTGAAGGTCGGTTTCGGCACCAATTACGACGCCGATCCAAGGCTGGTCTGCAAGCTGGCGGTCGACATCGCCGCCGCCGCCCCGCGCGCCATCAAGAGCAAGCCGCCGAACTGCATCCTGACCGAATTCGCGGAAGCCGGCATGAAGTTCTCGCTGACCTTCTGGATCGCCGACCCCGACGGCATGGACGGTGTGAAGAGCGAGGTGATGCTGGCGCTGTGGGACGCCTTCAAGCGCGAGGGCATCCGCGTGCCCTATCCGGTGCGCGAAATCCGCATCCGCGGCGGCGCGCTGCCGGTCGAGACCACGGTCGAGGTGCCGAACCGTTGAATTTGCCGCCAGGGCCGCATTTCGCCTGCCGCCTGACCAACCTTGGCTTGCTACCGCCCGCCCCGATCACTAAATTAGGCCTTCAAATCACCCCCCGCCCAGACGCGATCCGCCCATGAGCTATATCGAAGCAACAGATACCTCCTTGCGCAAAACCGGACAGATCAAGCTGCATGGGCAGAACGGGTTCGCGGGCATGCGCAAGGCCGGCGCCCTGGTGGCCAAATGCCTCGATGAGCTCACCGATATCGTCAAGCCGGGGGTGCCGACCTCCGAGATCGACGAATTCGTCCGCGCCTTCGCCTTCAGCCATGGCGCCTATCCCGCCACGCTGATGTATCGCGGCTACCGCTATTCGACCTGCACCTCGATCAACCATGTGGTCTGCCACGGCATGCCGGGCGACCGGGCGCTGAAGGAGGCCGACATCGTCAATGTCGATGTCACCTTCATCGTCGACGGCTGGTATGGCGATTCCAGCCGGATGTATGCGATCGGCCCGATCGCCCGCAAGTCCGAACGGCTGATCGAGGTCACCTATGAAGCGATGATGCGCGGCATCGCCGCGGTGAAGCCGGGCGCCACCACCGGCGATATCGGCCACGCCATCCAGAGTTTCGTCGAGCCGCAGGGCATGAGCGTGGTGCGCGATTTCTGCGGCCATGGCCTCGGCCGCCTGTTCCACGACGAGCCCAACATCATCCATGTCGGCCGTCCCGGCGAGGGCGTGACGCTGAAGCCCGGCATGTTCTTCACCATCGAGCCGATGATCAATCTCGGCAAGCCGCATGTGAAGATCCTGTCCGACGGCTGGACCGCCGTGACCCGCGACCGTTCGCTGTCGGCGCAGTTCGAGCATTCGGTCGGCGTCACCGCCGATGGCGTCGAGATCTTCACGCTGTCGCAGCGCCACGCCGAGAAGCCGCCGGTCGCTGCCTGATTGCTGCCCGGCCGCCTCAGATCCTCGGCTGCTCGCCGAGGAAGCCATCCACCGCGTCGAATACCTGCCAGCGGTTTTTCTCCAGGAAGACCGAATGGGTGCCCTCGCCGATTTCCACCCAGCGCCGCCAGGGCGCGGCGGTCAGCCTGCCGAACACGGCGCGCGACATCTCGATCGGGCAGTCGCGATCCCATTCCGCGTGAACGATCAGCACCGGGGCCGTGATGCGGCCCGGATCGTACAGCGGCTTGCCGGCGGCCCAGTATTCGCGCGCATCCTGGATCGTTCCGTTGGGCGCCATCAACTGGCCGGGAACCGGGCCTGATTGACCGCTGGCAAAGGTTGCGTCGGCCCAGGCTTCGAACCACGGCTCTGGCAGCACTTCCGCTTGCTTGCCTTCGGGAACGCCGTTGAGCCAGCGCGTTCTGGCGGCCGCGCGATCGACGATGCGATAGGCGCCGATGGCGCCGCCGGGATCGGCCAGGCTTGGGGTTTCGCGGATCCATTGCGGCGCGAGCAGAACGAGCCTGTTGACGGCCTCGTTGTGGCCGGCGGTGTAGCTCGCCATCTGGGTGGTGCCCCATGACCAGCCGATCAAATTGAGCCTGGCGATGCCGCGCCGCGACCGGATGAAGGCGATCGTTGCCGCGATGTCGCGGACCGCGACGTCGGTGCGGACGATCGGCGCGTTGTCCGCGGCCGGCGCCGCCATCTCCGGCGGCCGTGTCGAATTGCCGTAGCCCCTGATATCGACAAGGTAGACGTCATGACCGCGGCTGGCGAGATGATCCATCCACGACATCCCCGCCAGCGGAAGATCGAACGAGGTCGAGGCGGGATAGGTCGATCCGGCCACGAACAGGATGGTCTTTTCGGAGGAGAAGGTAGCGAGGTCTGCCCTGCGCTTGTTGCGGACGAACAGCTCGATGCCAGGCGTATCGCTGGCGATCATGAATTCTTCGGCGACGATATCTGTTCCGGCCGGCTTGTTCATGCGGACTTCCCTGCTTCGCGCTCAGGCGAAGCGCCAACCGAATGGATCGCCGGCTCACTTGCTGCCTTGCGCCAGCATGCCTTTGATTGAGAATGAATCGCAACAGGAATAGCCCGCACTGCCCGGTGTAGACTATCAGGACGTCGTGCTCCATCACAGGGGCGCCGATGGGCAAGGTTCAATCAAGGGAGGTAGGCATGTTCGAGATTTCGCGTCGCGATCTGGTTCTCGGAAGTACGGCGGCAGCACTCGTATTCGGATTGAAGGGACCGGTATCGTTTATCGGTGCGGCGCAGGCACAGCGCGCCGCCGACAGCCTCAAATACAAGGTCGGGGATATCGAGGTCTTCAGCCTGCACGACGGCAGCATCGAGCGCGTGCTCGCGGAAGGCTTCATCAAGAACGCGTCGATGGACGACATCAAGAAGGCCCTGACGGCCGGCGGCATCGGCCCGGACAAGTTCGACAACCCGTTTACCATCACCGCGATCAGGACCGGCGGCAAGGTCGTGCTGTTCGACACCGGCTTCGGCGGCAACGGCCCGCCCACCGTGGGCAAGCTCGCCGACAACATGAAGGCGGCCGGGCTCGATCCCGCCACCGTCTCCACGGTCGTGATCTCGCATTTCCATCCCGATCACATCTCGGGCCTGTGGGTGAAGGAAACCAACGCGCAGGTGTTCCCGAACGCGGAAATCCTGATGCCGGAGGTCGAGTACAAGTTCTGGACCGATCCGGCGCTGGTGGAGAAGGTTCCGGAAGCGGCGCGCGGCAATGTGCGGCGCATTCAGTCGACCTTCCCGACCTGGAAGAACATCAAGCAATTTGCCGATGGCGCCGAAGTCGCCCCCGGCGTGCGCGCCATTGCGACACCAGGCCATACGGTCGGGCACACCTCCTTCCTGGTTGCCTCGGGCGGGCAGCAATTGTTCATCCAGGGCGACGTCACCGGCATCCACCAGCTGTTCGTCAAAAACCCCGGCTGGTTCTCGATGTTCGACTCCGATGGTCCGAAAGCGGAGGCCACCCGCCGCGCCTTCTTCGATCGCGTGATTGCCGAGAAGGGCATGATCGCCGGCTATCATTTCGGCTTCCCCAATGTCGGCACGCTGTCGAAGGACGGCAACGGCTATGCGTTCGCCGCCGTCAAGGCGTGACGCTGCCGGGCTGATGTGAAACCACCGAAGGCGCCGTGCCCCGCACGG
>NZ_JAUYAN010000152.1 GCF_030693485.1 Bradyrhizobium sp.
TTTCCCCTAACAGAGCGACTGGGGGGAACCCATGACCAAGACTTGCCTGACTCGTTCGCGTAAAATGTTTCTGGCGGCTCTCGGCCTCACGGCTGTCGTCCCGACTGCCAGCCATGCCCAGGCGCCGCCTTTGGGTACGACTGCGAATTTCGCGGTGCTGGGCGGCTCGACGGTCACCAACACCGGCCCTACCGTCCTCACCGGAACCGCCGCGAACCCCGGGAACCTCGGTGTCAGCCCAGGCAGCTCGATCACCGGTTTTCTTCCGGTTGACCTTGGTCCCGGAACTTTGACCGGGCCGGGAGCGACGATAAATATCAACAACGCAGCCGCAATCCAGGCTCAAATCGACCTCACGACTGCCTTCAATACTCTGGCGAGCAGGCCGACCACGGTAAACCTGACGGGTCAGAACCTGGGCGGCCTTACGCTAATACCCGGCGTCTATAATTTCAGCTCGTCGGCTCAGTTGACTGGGGCACTCACCCTTAACGCCCTGGGCAACCCTAACGCAGTCTTCATCTTCAACATTGGGAGCACGCTGACCACTGCCAGCGCTTCCGCTGTTTCGCTGATCAATGGCGCCCAGGGTGGCAACGTGTTCTGGAGGGTCGGCAGCTCCGCGACGCTCGGCACCTCCACATCGTTCGCAGGCGACATCCTTGCGAATGCCAGCATCACGCTGAATACGGGCGCTAACATCACCTGCGGTGCGGCGTGGGCCAGGACAGGTGCGGTGACGCTGGATACCAATACGATCAGCTTGTGCGATCTCATAGTCGGGGGTGGGGGCGGCGGGGTCCCGCTCCTCGCCTCTCTGCTGCTGCCGTCTGCCACAGCCAATCAGCGCTCGGTCGCCAATGCGATCGACACCTTTGTAGGCAACGGCGGCGTGCTCCCGCTGCCGTTTCTGAATCTCTTCAACCTGTCGTCCGCAGATCTGGGAAATTCGCTGACGCAGCTTTCCGGGGAATCCGGAACCGGCATAGCGCAGGCCGGAACCCAGGCGATGAACTCGTTCCTGTCGCTGGTGACCAATCCGTTCGCCGACAATCGCGCCTTGCCGCCGGTCAATCCGCCGTCGCGACCGCCGCTCTACGCCAAGGCCCCGTTCTACAAGGCCGCCGCCGCGCCGGTAGCTGATCCGCGCCGCTGGAGTGTCTGGGGCGCCGCTTATGGCGGACAGACCACCACCAGCGGAGATGCGTTGAACGGAAGCCACGACCGGTCGGCGCGAAGCTATGGTTTTGCGACGGGTCTCGACTACCGCGTTTCGCCTTACACGGTGGCGGGTTTCGCGCTGGCCGGTGGCAACACCAATTATGGTCTGTCCGACGGCCTCGGCGGCGGAAGCAGCGACATGTTCCAGGCGGCCGTCTACAGTTTGACACGCGTCGGCGCGGCCTATGTGTCGGCCGCGCTCGCCTATGGCTGGCATCAGGTATCGACCGACCGGGTCGTGACCGTGGCGGGACTCGATCGCCTGACCGCCGGTTTTGCCGCCAACAGCGTCGGCGGCCGGATCGAAGGTGGCTATCGCTTCGCCATTCCCGGGGTTTACGCATTCCCGGGATTCGGCTTCACCCCCTACGCCGCGTTCCAGATGCAGGCGTTCCGCACGCCGTCCTACAGCGAGATCGCCGTCTCCGGCTCCTCGATGTTCGCGCTCGATTACCAGGCCCACACCACAACCACGACACGCACCGAACTGGGCGCCTGGGTCGATCGCTCGCTCCTGCTGTACCCGGGCGCGATGCTGTCGCTGCGTGGCCGCGCCGCCTGGGCTCACGACAATTGGTCCGACACCAGCATGACCGCCGGTTTCCAGTCGCTGCCGGGATCGATCTTCACGGTGATCGGCGCCACGCCGGTGAAAGATTCATTGTTGGTCTCGGCGGTCGCGGAGGTCAGCTTCAGGAACGGCATTTCGGTCGCCGGAAAATTCGACACTGAGCAGGCCGCGCATTCGCAGACCTATGTCGGTACCGCGCGGCTGCGGTACGCCTGGTAGCGGAGCGCAGCCGGTGATCTGACCTCGCTCTTGACGCCGTCGTTCCGGGATGGTCCGAAGGACCAGACCCGGACCCTCGAAATTTTGGGTTCGCGTTTGCAGCGCGCCCCGGAATGACGAGATACCGTATGCGGCTTCCCTTTTTCTACGGCTGGGTCATCGTTGCCGTGACGTTCGTCACCATGGCGATCGGCGTCAATGCGCGCACCGCGTTTTCACTGTTCTTCCCGCCGATCGTCGACGAATTCGGCTGGGAACGCGGCATCACCGCGGGCGCGTTCTCGTTCGGTTTCGTGGTTTCAGCCGCGGTCAGCCCGCTGATCGGCCGCATGATGGATCGCTTCGGCCCGCGCGGGGTGATGGAGCTGGGCGTCGCGCTGATGGCGGCAGGCCTGCTGCTGGCGCCGCTGACGACGCAGCCCTGGCATTTGTATCTGACCATCGGCGTCATGGTCGGCGCCGGCAGCGTCTGTCTCGGCTATTCCGGCCAGTCGCTGTTTCTGCCGAACTGGTTCATCCGCCGCCGCGGCCTCGCGATGGGGTTGGCCTTTGCCGGTGTCGGCATCGGTTCCGTCACGTTGCTGCCATGGGTGCAACTGATGATCGAGCAGACCGGCTGGCGAACCGCCTGCACCGCGATGGGCATCATGGTGCTGGTCGTGCTGGCCCCGATCAACCTGTTGCTGCGCAAGCGGCCGGAGGATATCGGCCTGTTGCCGGACGGCGATGCCGCACCGTCAGCGACATCGGCAAAACCGGTTTCCAACATCGTCGATCCGGCCTGGGCCGCCACCGACTGGACGCTGCGGCGGGCGCTGCGCACCGCGCGCTTCTGGTGGATCTCATCAGGCTATTTCTGCGGATTGTACGTCTGGTACGCGGTGCAGGTGCACCAGACCAAGTATCTGCTCGACATCGGTTTCAGCCCGACCGTCGGGGTCTGGGCCCTGGGCGTGGTCAGCCTGCTCGGCATTCCCGGCCAGATCTGGCTCGGGCACCTGTCGGACCGGGTGGGACGCGAGTGGATCTGGGCGGTGAGCTGCCTCGGTTTTGCGATCTGCTTCGCGGCGCTGATCGCGCTGAAATTCTATCCGACCCTGCTGCTGGTTTACCTGATGATCCTGGCGCAGGGCGCGCTCGGCTACGGCCTGACCTCGATCATGGGCGCGGTGGTGCTGGAGATCTTCCAGGGCAAGCAGTATGGCAGCATCTTCGGCACCATCATGCTGGCGGCGCTGGCGGGCGGCGCCGCGGGACCATGGCTCACCGGCTTGCTGCACGACCTCACCGGCAATTACACCATCGCCTTCGCGATCGGGATCGCGGTGAGCGTACTGTCGGCGGTCGCCATCTGGCAGGCGTCGCCGCGCAAGGTCCGCGCCGTTGCGGGCCAGATGCACAAGGCGCAAGGCTGAGCGGCCGGCGCTTCGTCAGACCGCTGAGATTCCCATCGCGCGCTGCAGATCGCCGATGGCGCGCAGAAAACTGTCGGCCGGCGTGGTCTCCGGATCGATCAGGCGGTGCAGGCGAAAGCCGTCCTCCATCGCCAGAACGACCGCACCGGTCCATGCCGGATTCAGCGCCGGATTCCGGCCGCTGTTCTTCGAGGTGGTCTCGACGATATCGGCAATCAATTTTCGCCGGGCGCGCAGCCGCTTGGCGAGTTCGGGCCGGCGCTTCTCGGCGCGCGCCACGAACAGGATCATCTCCATGTGCAGCAGCGGCGAACGGCCGAGCGGATCTTGCTGGCTGCGGTCCATGGTCTTCAGCGCATCGAGGAAGTCGGGAAGGTTCTTGTGCCGGGCGAGCAGATCATGAATCCGCCGGATCGATTGCTCGACGTGGTTTTCGAGCATGGCGATGATCAACTCGTCCTTGCTCTTGAAATTCGAGTAGAACGCGCCGCGCGAAAAACCGGCCGCGGCGGCAATGGTTTCGATGCTGGCGCCGCCGATGCCCTGTTCCTCGAATACACGCGCCGCCGCCTCGAACAGCTTCTCGCAGGTATCGTCCCGGGTCGGTCGTGTTCGGACTCTTGACATCAATCGATTTTAGGTAAAAATGAAACTCGATACAACAGTGTATCCAATTTCAATTGGTCCGGGCGCAACCGGTCCGGCCCCGAGGACGCCCGTCCGCCCGAACGTGCGGATATTTCATCGCGACAACGAATTGAGGTCACCATGAACGAGCATGTTCAGACTGCGACCAGCGCGCCGCTGTTCAATCCGCTGGCGCCGGAGTTCATTCGCGATCCCTATCCGCATTATGCGCGGCTGCGCACCACCGATCCGATGCACCTGACGCCGCTCGGCATGTATGTCGCCAGCCGTCACGCCGAGGCCAGCCTGGTGATGCGCGACAAGCGCTTCGGCAAGGATTACCCCGAACGCACCAAGCGCCGCTATGGCCCCGACATCATGTCGGAGCCGATCTTCCGCAGCTTCAGCCTCACCATGCTGCAGCAGGACCCGCCCGACCACACCCGGCTGCGCGGACTGGTGGTGAAGGCGTTCACCGCGCGCCGGGTCGAGGACATGCGCCCGCGCATCCAGCAGATCGTCGACGAGACGCTCGACCGGCTGATTCCCCAGGGCAAGATGGAACTGATCGAGGATTTCGCCTTCCGGCTGCCGGTCACCATCATCTGCGACATGCTCGGGATCCCCGAGGAACATCGCGAGCTGTTCTATACCGGTTCGCGCAACAGCGGACGTATCCTCGAGCCGGTGCCGCTGTCGCCGGAGGAGATCAAGCAGGGCAACGCCACCAACGCGATGACCGAGATGTACTTCCAGCAGCTGTTCGAGCTGCGGCGGAAGAATCCGGGCGACGATTTAACGACGCAACTGGTGCAGGCCGAGGAAGACGGCAGCAAGCTTTCCAACGAGGAGCTCGTCGCCAACATCGTCCTTTTGTTCGGCGCCGGGCATGAGACCACCGTGAACCTGATCGGCAACGGTCTCCTGGCGCTGCATCGCAACCCCGACCAGCTGGCCCTGCTCAAGGCCAATCCGGCCCTGATCACCAACGCCATCGAGGAATTCCTGCGCTACGATTCGTCCGTGCAGATGACCGGCCGAGTAGCGCTGGAAGACATCGACGACCTCGGCGGCAAGAAAATCCCGAAGGGCGAAAGCGTGATCTGCCTGCTGGGTTCTGCCAATCACGATCCCGCGGTCTATCCCGACCGGCCGGATAGCCTCGACATCACCCGGCCGAAGATCCGTCCGCTGTCGTTCGGCGGGGGCATCCATCTCTGCCTGGGCGCCCAACTGGCGCGAATCGAGGCAGAGGTGGCGATCGCGACGCTGCTGCGGCGGCTGCCCGATCTGAAGCTGGATGACGCCGAGAATCCGGAATGGCGGCCGTCTTTCGTGCTGCGCGGCCTCAAGCAGCTGCCCGCCAGTTGGTAAGGGCGTCGTGACGGCTTCCTGCGCGGAGCCGTCGCAGGCAATGCTGTGACTTCGCCATAGTTGCCTCTATATATGGGCTTGCTCCAGCGTTGATTCAGCGTGGCGGTGGGTGGGCCGTTCCGGGCCGCCATCGCGCCGGGGCGTGCGCAAAGGGAGACGCCGTGCAGACGACGCTGCTCGGACTGGCGATTGCCTTTATCATCGCGCTGGTGGCCGCACTGATCGGCCCGTATTTCATCGATTGGAACCAGTTCCGTCCGCAATTCGAGGCCGAGGCTACCAGGGTGATCGGCGCGCAGGTCCGCTTCGCCGGCAAACTGGATGCACGCCTGCTGCCGGCGCCATCGCTGCATTTGCGCTCGGTGGTGGTCGGCGGCGCCAACGATCTCGGCAAGGTGCGGGCCGACAAGCTCGACGTCGAGTTCAGCCTGGGCTCGCTGATGCGCGGCGAGTTACGCGCCACCGAACTGACCGTCAACGGCATGGCGCTCGATCTCGGCCTGGATCAGCAAGGGCGGATCGACTGGCCGGCCTCGACGGGGAAATTCAATCTGGGATCGCTGGCGATCGACCGGCTGAACCTGACCGGCCGCATCGCGCTGCATGATGCGGCAAGCCGCGGCACGCTGGAGCTGAACGACATCGCCTTCAGCGGTGATGTGCGTTCGCTGGCCGGCTCGCTGCGCGGCGACGGCAATTTTTCGGTGTCCGGGACGCGCTATCCGTTTCGGGTGTCGTCCGGCCAGACCGCGGACGGCAACGGCACCCGCGTTCATCTCAACATCGATCCCGCGGCGCGGGCCTTGTCGGCCGATCTCGATGGCGTGCTGGCGTTCGAGGCGCGCGCACCGCGCTTTGACGGCACACTGACGCTGGCCGCTCCCCCGGGTCTCAAGACCAGCAGCGATGTTCCCATCATACCCTGGCGGGTCTCGGCCAAAATCAAGGCCGATCCATCCGCTGCGCGGCTGGAGCAAATCGAGGCCGCCTACGGCCCGGAAGACAGCGCGCTCAGAGTAACAGGCGCCGGGGACATTCGCTTCGGCGCGTCGCCGCTGCTGCGGGCCACGCTGTCGGCGAAGCAACTCGATGCCGACAGATTCGCCGCCAAGGGCAACAGCGCCGCCGAGCCGACAAGATTGTTGCCGGGGTTGCGCGCGCTGATGGCCGCGATCCCGCAGACTACTCCAGTTCCGGCGCAAATCGAGTTCAGCGCCGACCAGATCATGCTGGGCGGCCGTCCACTGCAGGGTTTCGCTGCTGCACTACAAGTCGGCGCCAAGCCCTGGGCAATCAACCGGCTGGAATTCCGGGCACCGGGCGCGACTCGCGTCACCCTGAACGGTTCGAACGCGCAAGCCGGCGGTTTCACCGGCGCGCTCAGCGTGGATTCCTCCGATCCGGATGCGCTGGCGACGTGGTTGCAGGGCCGCACTGAGGTGGTCTATCGCAGCCAGAAGCCGCTGCGGCTGCGCGGCGATCTGACCGTGGCCCCGGATCGCGTCGCGATCGAAGCCATGAAGGCCGAGATCGACGGCGGCGCCGTCGAGGGGCGGATCGTGGTTGCAACGGCAACAGGCGGTTCGCGGATCGATGCCGAGCTGAAGGCGGAACGTCTCGATCTCGATGCCGCGACCGCGCTGGCGCGTTCGCTGGCGGGGCCGCAGGCCGAATGGCCTGACGAGGCGCGGCTCACGCTCGATATCGGCCGCGCCACATCGTCCGGCCAGGAATTGCGGCCGTTGCTGGCGAAGGTCGGCTACGGCCCAAAATCGTTCGCGCTGGAGCAGTTAAAGATCGGCCAGGCCAGCCAGGTGATGCTGGAAGGCGCGGGGAGTTTCGATCGCGTCAACACGTCGGGAAAACTGACGTTGAACTCCAGCGCCGTCTCGCTCGGCCAGATCACCGCCTTGATCGCGCCGCTGGCGCCGGCTTTTGCCGCGCGGATCAATGCGTTGGGCGCAAGTCCCGGCCCGGCGCGTCTCAAGCTGTCGCTCGAGCTGGACAAAACAGCGCAGCAGGCCGATCACGCCAATGCGCGCGCCGTGTTCGATCTCGATGCACCCCAGCTCAAGGGCGTGGTCACGATCGCGGCAAAGCCCATCATCACGGCGCTCCATGGCATCGATCTGGCGGCACTCGGGCGCAGCGAGTTCAGTCTTGAATCCAGGATGTCATCGGGACAGGGCCGTCCGTTGCTGGCGGCGCTCGGCCTCGATCGCGCGATCGCGGCGGGCGACGGCCCCGCGCAATTCGAAGGTTCGGTGACGGGCGTATGGCGCGCGCCGCTGCGGCTGAAGGTGAAGATGTCGGGAACCGGCCTTGACGCCGATGCGGAAGGCACGGCCGAGCCGTGGGCGGCGGAGCCGAAGGCCAGCGTCAATCTGAAGGTCCGCAGCGCCGATTTCGGACCGCTGCTGGACCTCAAGGCATCGGATACGCTGGCGCAGAACATCGGCCTGTCGTCCCGCGTCTCGCTGTCGGGCAACCGGCTCACCTTCGACGATCTGGACAGCGCGATCGCGGGCTCGCGGCTGCGCGGCCGGATGGCGCTGGTCCTCGGCGATGAAAGGAATGTCGAGGGCGAGCTTGGCCTCGACACGCTCGATCTCGCGCCGGCGTTTGCGCTCGCCATCGGCGCCGCGGGGCACGACACCGCCGAGCCGCTCGGTTCCGGATTTTCGAAAGGCTGGCGCGGCCGCGTCGCGTTTCAGGCGCTGCGCGGCACGCTGCCGGGCGGCGGCGAACTGCGCCCGGTCAGCGGCGTCCTCAAGGGTGATGGCCAGTCGCTGACCTTCGAATCGATTGCCGGCAACATCGGCGGCGGCGGGGCGAGCGCCAGCATCGACGCCAGGCAGACCGGCAACGGCATTGCCTTGAACGCGCGGGTTCAATTCAGCGGCGTCGATGGTGCGGCGCTGCGCTATCGCGGGCTGAAGATGCCGGCGGGCCGCGCCTCGATGCAGATGACGCTGGCAAGCCAGGGCCGCAGCGCGTCGGCGCTGACCGGCGCCTTGTCCGGCAGCGGAACGGTGACGCTGGAATCCGCAGAAGTCGCCGGGCTCGATCCGCGCGCCTTCGACGCCGCGATCCGCGCCAGCGATGGCGGACAGGCAACCGACGACGTCAAGCTGCGGCAGATCGTCGAGCGGGGGCTGTCGGCGGGCGCGCTGTCGGTCAAGTCGGCACAGATTCCGTTCAGCATCGGCGACGGCCGTATCCGCATCGGGGCGACCACGCTCGATGCCGAAGGCGCGCGCGCCATCATATCGGGCGGCTACGACATTCCCGCCGACCAGGCCGACATCCGCGCCAGCCTCGCTTCGACGGCGACGGGGTCGGCGAGCAGCCGCCCCGAGATCCAGCTGTTTACCGCCGGCCCTCCCGACGCGCTCGATCGCACCGTCGATGTGGCGGCGCTGTCGTCATGGCTGGCGGTGCGGGCGATCGACCGCGAAACAAGACGGCTCGATGCGATCGAGCGTGGCGAGCCGCCGCCGCCGTGGTCAACCTCGCTGCCGCCGCCGGCGACGGCGCCATCGGGAACGCCGGACGCGGTGCTGCCCCCCCTGCCGACTTCCGAGGTGCCGATCCCCGGCCGCGATCCGCGCCGGTCTCCGGCTGCGCCGAAGGCCAAGGCCGCCGTTCCGCGTCCACCGGCTGCGCCGCCGGCGCCCGGTGCGGCAAGTGCACCAGATCCTGCCGCAGCAAGTCCCGGCGCGGCAGCTCCCCCTGCGGTCGCGATCCAGCAGGCGGCACCGCTGCCGCCCCCGATCGAGGTCAGGCCGGTGCCCGGTTCCGCCGTTGCACGGCCGCCGAAGGTGCGGCCGCCGCTGGTGCTGACGCCGCCTCAATGACCGGCGTCCGCGCGGACATCTGGTTTCCCGACGGCCCATCGGCCTCGTACATGATCAAGTGGCCGGCTTCAGTTCTGCTTTGATGCCGACTGCCATGAACAGCGCCGCCAATACTGAAAATACCGCGCCGGCGAGGAAGGTCGCCGTCGGTCCGAACGCTTGCCATAACCAGCCGGCCAACACGCTGGCGATCAGCAGCGCCAGACCGGTAACCAGATTGAACAGGCCGAAGGCGGTGCCGCGCAGGTCTTCAGGGGCGGTATCGGCAACCAGCGCCGCAAGCAGCCCCTGAGAGAGTCCGAGATAGAGACCCCAGAGACCGACGCCGATGAATACCGCGACAAGGCCCGGAACGAAGGCCAGCGTGAGATCGGCGATCAACAAGGCGCCAAGTCCGCACAGCAGCAGTTTCACCCGGCCTATCCGGTCTGAAAGAATGCCGGCCGGCGTTGCGGTCAGGGCATAGACGATGTTCATCCAGACGAACACCAGCGGGATCAGGGCCAACGCCAGGCCTTCGGCTTGCGCCTTCAGCACGAGGAAGGCCTGGCTGAAGCGCGCCAGCGTGAATACCATGCCGATCGCAACGACCAGCCAGAAGGCCGGGGACAGGCGCGCCAGTTCCGGCTTGCGGATTGGCCAGCCACGCTTCGCCGTTGCCTTGACGCCGTCCGGCTCCTGCACGCCGACGACGAGCAACAGCACCGCGAGGACAGCGGGAACCGCCGCCCACCAGAACACGGCGCGGAAGTCGTTAGCGTAGAGTACCATCAGCGCCATCGCCAAGAGGGGGCCGGCAAATCCTCCCACCGTATCCAGCGCCTGTCGGATACCATAGCCGGCGCCGCGGATCGCAGGCGGCGTAATGTCGGCGATCAGCGCGTCGCGCGGCGCATCGCGGATGCCCTTGCCGATGCGGTCGACGAAACGCGCGGCCAGAATTTCCCCGGCCGTGCTCGCGAGCGGGAATACCGGCTTGGTGAGGGCGGCGAGTCCATAGCCGATGCCGACCAGCAGCTTGCGTTTGCCGATGCGGTCGGAAAGGGCGCCGGAGAAAACCTTGGCGACCGCAGCGGTAGCCTCGACCACGCCCTCGATCAGGCCGACAATCGTCGTACTGGCGCCGACCACGGTGACGAGAAATATGGGTAACAGACTGTGAACGAGTTCGGACGAGACGTCCATCAGCAGGGAGACAAAACCGAGCGCCCAGACGCTTTTCGGCACGTCGCGCCATGTCACCGTCGATGTTCTTGCCGTCTCGGAACTCATCAGGAAGAAATAGCGGGCCGCCAGGGTGCCGATCTTGCGTTAGGTCAACCCGTTGTTGCCGCAGGTTGCCTGGAGCGGAATTGGCCGAAAGCGTCCGGCATTGGCGGGAAATATACCAAATTCGGGGATCCTGACCGCAGCCCGAAGCCGCTTTGGGCGCAAAAACATCAACGGCTTCCCGGCAATTTGAGCGAATTTTTAGCGATAATACTTCTTTGCCAACTTTACGGAAAACTCGGGTTTGCCCGCTAGAGTTCCACCGCGCGCAGACTTGCGCAGGTTGGTTGCGATCCAGGGTTTGAAGAAAATGAGTGCGGCAAGATCGTTTCTGACGGATCTCGACCATGCGGTGTCGCGGGGGACTGCCGAGAGCCGCATTCGGGCGCTGTGGCACACCACCGACCTGATGATCACCGGCCGCTACAGCGAGGATGAAATCTGGACCTTCGGCGAGGTCATCGGACGGTTGGCGGACGAGATCGAAGTGGCGGCCCGCGCCCAGCTGGCGCGGCGGCTGGCCCGCTTCGAGGATGCCCCGGTCAATATCATCCACAAACTCGCCTTCGACGATTCGATCGAGGTCGCCGGCCCGATCCTGCAGGGTTCCGAAAAGCTCGAGCCTTACGCGCTGGTCGCCAATGTCTGCACCAAGGGCCAGACCCATCTGCTCGCGATCTCGAAGCGGGAGACGCTGGCGGAGATCGTCACCGACGTGCTGGTGACCCGCGGCGACCAGGAGGTCGTGAACTCCGTCGCCACCAACAGCGGTGCGCGCTTCTCGGATTTCGGCTTCCTGCACATGATCCAGCGTGCCGAAGGCGATTCCATTCTCGCCGAGCAGCTCGGTCTGCGCGAGGACATTCCCCGGCATATTTTCCAGCAGCTGATCGCCAAGGCGTCGGACGACGTCCGCAAGCGGCTGGAGCGCGAGCGGCCGGCCATGGTCGACCAGATCAAGTCCACGATGTCGGATGTCGCGGGCGAGTTGCAATCCAAGTTCGGCCCGGTGTCGCGAAGCTATTTCGTCGCCAAGCGTCTGGTGACGGCGCAGCATCGCCAGGGCAATCTCAACGAGAACAGCATCTCGCTGTACGCCAGGTCGCACAAGCTCGACGAGGTCACGATCGGATTGTCCCTGCTGTGTTCATTGCCGGGCGACGTGATCGAGCGCGCCATGCTGGACAAGAACCGGGAAACCTTGCTGATCCTGGCCAAGGCGCTCGACTTCTCGTGGGCGACCACGATGGCGTTGCTGTTTCTCGGCGCCAAGGGTCACCGCATCACCGGGTCGGAATTGAGGGAGCTGGAAAGCGAATTTGGCCGCCTCAACCTCAAGACTTCGCGCAGCGTCCTGGAATTCTACCAGTCCCGCAAGAATGCCGGGGATACCGATGCTGGCCCCAAGCGGCAGCCCGTGCTTGCCGGGCGATGAGCTAGCTAGCGATTCGAAACAGGCCCAGGGAAACCGGCGATGAACGAACTCTTATTCGGAACAGCTTTGCGGCAGCGCCCCGGTGCTGCTTCGGGCGAGCCGAAGCCCGACGCCTCCTCGGTGGAGATGGCCTGGCTCGTTCTCGAAGCCGCCAACGATCTCGGCGACCACGAGGCCGTCGAGGCATGCCGCCGGGTGATCGATGCGAATCTGAACAACAGGCCCGCGCCGCCATCCGACGTCCATCTGATCGTCGATTATTTCAGGTAACGCGCGACGCGGATTGCCCCGCGCATCGGCGTGGTTCAAATCGACCGGTATCGACAGCCCGGCGATTCAAATATTTAATATCATGCTTGGCCCCGCCGCCGCGCGACCTGATCGCCGGTCCAAAACAGGGAGACCAATCGTGAATCGGAAGCTGGTATCCGCCGTTCCCGGCTCCAGACCTTTCGCCCCGGCGCCGGGCTCCGCAATTGCACCAACGGCCGCCTGCAGGTCGCCGATCCGGTACATGCCGGCATGATCAAGCGGCTACTCAGGGAACCGCTGCTGCATTTTCTGTTGCTGGGGGCGGTGCTGTTCGCGGCGCACGGGTTTCTGTCGCGCAGCAGCGCCGGCGGGCCCGGCAGCATCGTCGTCACGCAGGTCCAGATCGAGAGCATGGCCAGGCTGTTCGCGCGTGCCCGGCAACGGCCGCCGTCGGATTCGGAACTGGAAGAGCTCGTCCGCGGCCACGTCCGCGAGGAGGTGTTTTACCGCGAAGGCCTTGCGCTCGGCCTGGACCGCGACGATCCGGTGATCCGGCGGCGAGTGGCGCAGAAACTGGAATTCGTCATCGAAGCCCCTGAAGCGGTCGAGCCGGATGACGTGCAATTGCAGGCCTATCTCGATTCGCACCGCGATCTGTTTGCGGTCGAGCCGCGATACAGCTTCCGCCACATCTATCTCGACCCGCGGCGACACCAGGCGACACTCGCGATCGAGGCGGAACGAATGCTCGGCGAGCTGAACGATCCCGGAAGCAGCATCGATGCGGCCGGCCTCGGCGATCCGACCACGCTGCCGCTCGACTTCGACGGCGCCTCGGCCGGCGACATCAAGAACAGCCTCGGCAATCAGTTTGCCAAGGCGCTGGCCCGGATCGCGCCCGGCCCGTGGAGCGGCCCGGTCTTGTCCGGCTACGGGTTGCATCTCGTGCAGGTTCGCCAGCGCTCCGAGCCTCGCACTCCGGCGCTTGTGGACGTGCGCGAGGCGGTGAAGCGGGAGTGGCAGCTCACGCGGCGCGCCGAAGCGATCGAGAAATCGTACCAGAACCTGCTGCAGCGTTACACGGTGACCATCGAACCGTCGCGGCTGGCGCGCAGCGGCGATAGCGGATCGAAGCGGCAGCCATGAGCATGCGCGGTCTGCTTCGCAGCATTGTCGGTCTTTGCGTCCTGCTCGGTGTCACCGCCGCATCTGCCGATGAGTTTCGGCCGGCTTACCTCGAACTGCGCCAGCAGGACGCCGAAACCTGGGACGTGTTCTGGAAGGTCCCGGCGCAAGGCGACAATCTTCGGCTGGGCATCTCCGTCGTGTTCCCCGCCGACACCGTCAATCTGTCGGAGCCGCGCGGCGCGTTCCACGCCGGAGCTTATTCCGAACGCTGGCGGCTCAGGCGTCCCGGCGGGCTCATAGGCCAGACCGTCCGAATCGACGGGCTTCCCTCGGGAGCCTCCGACGTGCTGGTGCGCGTGGAACGATCCGACGGCACCAGCCAGGTGACGCGGCTGTTGCCGTCCGATCCGGCGTTCGTCGTTGCGGCTTCCGCCGGGGCCGCGGAAGTGGCGCGGACCTATCTCGTGCTTGGCGTCGAGCATATCCTGCTCGGGATCGATCATTTGCTGTTCGTGCTGGCTTTGCTGCTGATCGTCAAGGGCGCCGGCCGCGTGGTGGCGACGGTGACCGCCTTCACCATCGCGCACAGCATCACGCTGGCCGCGGCGACGCTGGGGCTGGTCCGCGTGCCGGGTCCGCCGGTGGAAGCCGTGATCGCGCTGTCGATCGTTTTCGTCGCCGCGGAAATCGTGCATGGCGTACGCGGCAGGCCGGGCCTGACGGCGTGCTGGCCATGGCTGGTGGCATTCATCTTCGGACTGCTGCACGGGTTTGGTTTCGCCGGCGCGCTCGGCGAAATCGGCCTGCCGCAAACCGCCATTCCGCTGGCGCTGTTCTGTTTCAATGTCGGCGTCGAACTCGGACAGTTGCTGTTCGTCGCTGCATTCTCGGTCGCGGCATGGCTGATGGCCCGCATGCGCAAGGCCTGGCCGCGCTGGATCGAACTGGCGCCGGCCTATGGGATCGGCAGCGTCGCGATGTTCTGGGTTCTGCAGCGCGTGGCTGCGCTCTAGCCAGGTTAGACTAACCCTGCGGCTTCGGATCCGGCCCGGCGCCCATGGCGCGGGTGCGAAAGTAATCGAGCACGAACAGGCGAATCGCCGACGACAGGTTGCCCTGCTGGCGGTTGGAGTCGATCTCGCCCACCAGTTCGGACAGCGTCATGTCGCGCAGGCCCGAGATTTCCTTCATGCCGTTCCAGAACGCCTCTTCGAGGCTGACGCTGGTCTTGTGGCCGGCGACAACGATCGAGCGCTTCACGACCGGCGACTTCATGATGCGTCCTCGCCATCGATGCGGTGCTGATCCAGCAAATTGTTCGCACGGGTCTCGCGCTGCTGGTCCAGCGCGCGTTCGGATTTGGTTCGGCCGAACCGCGTCCGGTTGGCGTCGGCCTGTTTCGCCGACGCGACGCGCTCGGTACGCTTCTTGAAACGCTTCAGGTTGACCACGTCCCCCATGCCAGCCTCCATCATCCAAACATCGAAGGACAAGAAAACAATCTGCGAAGGCGCAAGTGGTCGGTATTTGCCTTGGCTGGCTCGGTGCGATGCACCTTGGCTGGCTCGGTCGTCATCCCAGGAAATCCCCGTCAGTGCCTTCTGATATCATCAAAAATACGTTTCGCTCTGCAAAAACCCGAATATCTCCGTGCTCTACCAGATCAATGAAAATAACGAATCCGCCTGAGTCTTTAGCCGATATGATCCATAACTATAACGCTGGTCCCGTAAACATAATGCTATCCCGTAAAAACACGGGGTCCCGCGGCGCCATCAGCCGGGGTGTGTCATTTTGTCCGGCTGTACCAGCCGGTCGAATTCCTCAGCCGAAACAAGTCCCAGCCCCACCGCCTCTTCGCGCAACGTGGTGCCGCGGGCATGGGCCTGCTTCGCGACCTTGGCGGCATTGTCGTAGCCGATCTTCGGCGCCAGCGCGGTCACCAGCATCAGCGAACGTTCCATCAGATCGCGAATTCGTTCTTCGTCGGCGCGGATTCCATCGACACAATTTTTCGTGAACGAGCGCGTGACGTCGGCCAGCAGTTCGATGGAATGCATCATGCAGTGCGCCATCACCGGCTTGTAGACGTTCAGCTCGAAATGGCCCTGGCTGCCGGCGACGGTGATGGCGGTCTGGTTGCCGAACACCTGGCAGCACACCATGGTCATCGCTTCGCTCTGGGTCGGGTTGACCTTGCCCGGCATGATCGACGATCCCGGTTCGTTTTCCGGCAGGATCAATTCGCCGAGGCCGGAGCGGGGACCCGATCCGAGCAGGCGGACGTCGTTGGCGATCTTGAACAGCGCGGTCGCCACCGAATTGATGGCGCCATGCACGAACACATAGGCGTCGTTGGAAGCCAGCGCCTCGAACTTGTTGGGCGCGCTGGTGAACGGCAGTCTGGTAATTCTGGCGGCGTGCTTCGCGAACAGTTTGGCGAATTTGGGCTTCGAGTTGAGGCCGGTACCGACCGCGGTGCCGCCCTGCGCCAGCGGGTAAAGATCCTTCACGGCGATCCGCAGCCGCGCGATGCCGCTCTCGACCTGCGCGGCGTAGCCCGAGAATTCCTGGCCGAGCGTCAGCGGCGTCGCGTCCTGGGTGTGGGTGCGGCCGATCTTGACGATGCGGGCGAACGCCTTTTCCTTTTTGCGCAGCGCGCGGTGCAGTTCGCTCAGGGCAGGAATGAGATCGGCGATGATGCGCGTCGCGGCGGCGATGTGCATGGCGGTCGGGAACGCGTCGTTCGACGACTGGCTCATATTGACGTGATCGTTGGGATGAACCGGCTTCTTGGCGCCGAGTTCGCCGCCCAGCAACTCGCTGGCGCGATTGGCGATCACCTCATTGAGGTTCATGTTGGTCTGGGTGCCGGAGCCGGTCTGCCAGACCACCAGCGGAAAATGATCGTCGAACCTGCCCTCGATCACCTCGCGCGCGGCACGAACGATGGCGCGGGCGCGGCGGGCGTCCAGCAGCCCCAGTTCGCGATTGGTTTCCGCGGATGCCAGCTTGACGATGCCGAGCGCGCGGACGACGTCCATCGGCATCCGGTCGCGGCCAATGCGGAAATTATGCCGGCTGCGTTCGGTCTGCGCGCCCCAATAGCTGGCGGAGGGAACTTCGATCGGACCGAAGCTGTCGGTCTCGCTACGGGTGGATTTGGAACGCGATGCTGCCGTCGATCGAGCCATCCAGGATATCCATTGCGCGAGGACGTGGTGGATTACTTCTTGCGGAAGCGGTCCAGCCGCACGACCTCAGCGCCCTCGCTCGGCCTGGCCGGCTCGTCTTTGGTCTCTGCGGCAGGGGCCGGAACCGGCAGGGCAGAGGGGGCGGGGACGGCCGGGAGGTTGGCCGCCGGCGCCTCGGTGGCCGCATCGGCGGGCTCGAACTGCAGGCCGAACTGCACCGACGGGTCGAAGAAGCTCTTGATCGAATTGAAGGGGACCACCAACCGCTCCGGAATGCCGCCGAACGACAGGCCGACTTCGAACCGGTCCTCGGTCACCACCAGGTCCCAGAACTGGTGCTGCAAAATGACGGTCATTTCTTCCGGATATTGCGCCAGCAGCCGCGGCGACAGCTTCACGCCGTCGGCGGTGGACAGAAACGTGATGAAAAAATGATGTTCCCCGGGCAGGCCGTGCTCGGCGGCGTCGGTCAAGACGCGGCGCAGCACCCCGCGCAGCGCGTCACGCGCCAGCACGTCGTATCGGATATGATCGGTCGCCATTATCAGGTCCTGTCACGTTCAAAGCAATTTTGCGGATCGGCAGCGCAGCCTGGGTGCCCCGACTCGCCTGTTGCGTCCATGCTACCCCGGCAGCGGGCCGAGGTCAGCAGCCGTTGCCGGCGATGGCCGAAATTCCAGCAGATCATTCGAACAGCAGGTAAATCAAATGAAGTGGAGGTTGGAATGTGGCGGCGCCGGGCGCTGCGCCCCGGTCCGACTGGTAGACGGCCATTTATTTCCATAACCGGCGAACCGGTTACCCCAATATAAGTGGCAAATGGCCGGAAAAACAGGGCCGGAATGGCGCATTGTACCCGGAATGCGACCGGGGAGGCGGGACATCCGGAATATGGGTTGGCGTTCTGGTCGGACTATCGGTTCTGGCCGCGGTGTTCCTCGCCATCGGCGTGCCGCGGCTGCCGCTGCCGGCAGTATTGCTGGTGGCCATCGCGCTCAGTATCGCCATCACCCTGGTCATGCGGCGGCGGATTGGAGCATGAATTCGGAGTCCAATCCGATATGGACGCTGGCCTGGACCTTCGGGCTGATGTCGCTGTTCGCGGTCGGCGGCGCCAATGCCGCCATTCCGGAAATGCACCGGGTGGCGGTCGATGTTCATCACTGGATGACCGACAAGCAATTCGCCGACGTGTTCGCGATTTCGCAGATGTCGCCGAGGCCGAACGTGCTGATCGTGACCCTGATCGGTTATTCCCTCGCGGGGGTTGCAGGCGCGCTGGTCGCAACGCTGGCGATGTGTGGACCGACCGCCGTCGTTGCTTATTTTGTGAGGCGCGTGCTGGCGCGGTCGGACCGGGTCGCGCTGGCCCGGCCATCATCCAGGCCGCATTGGTACCGCTGTCAATCGGGCCGATGGCCGCCAGCGGCCTGATTTTGGCGCTGCCTCGGACCCGACCTGGCCGGCGGCTCTGGTTACCATCGCTGCCGCGGCGCTGGCCTTTGCCACCCGGCTCAATCCGCTCTGGATGCTGCTGGCCGGGGGATGTTTTGGGTTTTGCTGGCGTTATCTGAGGAAAATCGGTAGGCAGGTTCGCCGGACCGGCATCTGGGCCATCCAAAAACAGAACGGGCGACAAGCCCGTGCGGGGGAGTGAGATCGATGAGTGAGACGCCGAGTCACGGACCGGTCAAATACATCATGCCGAAATGGATACGCGGTCCGCAGGATTTCGTCGGCGGACTGGCGATGGTTGGCATCGCGGTATTCGCGTTGTGGGCATCGAGCGATCTGCAGGGCATGCGCGGATTTTCATTCGGGGCGGGAACCGCACCCCGGATGTTCGCCTACCTGTTGCTTGGGCTCGGCATCGCGATAACGATCGTCGGTCTTGTCAAACACGGCGAGCATATCACGACCTATGCGTGGCGCGGCCCGCTGTTCGTGTCGCTGGCCATTCTGTCCTTTGCCGCCTCGATCCGGCCGATGGGCCTGATATTCTCGGCATTCACGAGCTTCCTGATCTCGGCCATGGGCACCCCGGAAACGAAATGGAAGCAAACCATCATCGTCGGCATTTGTCTGACGACCTTCTGCAGCCTGTTGTTCCCCTATGCGCTGGGTCTGCCGTTGCAGATGTGGCCGAAATTTATGATCCGGTGAGGGTGTGATGGGTGAGGTTTTCTCAAATCTTGGAATGGGCTTCGGCGTCGTATTCCAGTTGGTGCAATGGACCCCCGCGTTTCTCGGCGGCATGTCGATTCCGATTCCCGTCAACATCCTGCTGTGCCTGATCGGTGCGCTGGTCGGCACGCTGGTCGGCGTGCTGCCGGGCATCGGCACCATTGCCACGGTCGCCATGCTGTTGCCGATCACCTTCGGCCTGCCGCCGGTCGGCGCGCTGATCATGCTCGCCGGCATCTATTACGGTGCGCAGTATGGCGGCTCGACCACCTCGATACTGGTCAATATTCCGGGCGAGGCGGGTTCCGTGGTGACCGCGCTCGATGGCTTCCAGATGGCCAAGCAGGGCCGGGCAGGTCCGGCGCTGGCGATCGCGGCGATCGGCTCGTTCTTCGCCGGCTGCGTCGCGACCGTGCTGATCGCGGTGCTCGGTGCGCCGCTGACCAAGCTGGCGCTGGCCTTCGGGCCCGCGGAGTATTTCTCGTTGATGGTGCTCGGCCTGATCTTCGCCGTGGTGCTGGCCAAGGGCTCGGTGCTGAAGGCGATCGCGATGATCGTGTTCGGCCTGCTGCTGTCGATGGTCGGATCCGACATCGAGACCGGCGCGTCGCGGATGGCCTTCAACATCCCCGAACTCGCAGACGGCCTCGGCTTTGCCACCCTCGCGATGGGGTTGTTCGGCTTCGCCGAGATCATCCGCAACCTCGATGCGGGCGGTGAAACCGACCGCCAACTGGTGCAGCAGAAGGTCACCGGCCTGATGCCGACCAGGAAGGATCTGAAGGATTCCACGCCGGCGATCCTGCGGGGCACGGCGCTGGGATCGATCCTCGGCATTCTGCCGGGCGGCGGCGCGGTCATCGCATCGTTCGCGGCCTATACGATGGAAAAGAAGCTGTCGAAGCATCCGGAGAAGTTCGGAAGTGGCGTGATCGAGGGCGTGGCGGCGCCGGAGAGCGCCAACAACGCGGCGGCGCAGACCTCGTTCATTCCGCTGCTCACGCTCGGCATTCCGCCCAATGCGGTGATGGCGCTGATGGTCGGCGCCATGACGATCCATGGCATCGTGCCTGGACCGCAGGTGATGCAGAAGCAGCCCGAACTGGTCTGGGGCATGATCGCGTCGATGTGGGTCGGCAACCTGATGCTGCTGATCATCAACCTGCCGCTGGTCGGGATCTGGGTGCGGCTGTTGCGCGTGCCGTATCGCCTGATGTTCCCGTCGATCGTGGTCTTCTGTTCGATCGGCATCTATTCGGTAAACAACGCGCCGACCGACGTGATGCTCGCCGGCGCGTTCGGGCTGCTCGGCTATTGGCTGATCAAGCACGACTTCGAGCCGGCGCCATTGCTGCTCGGGATGGTACTCGGACCGCTGATGGAGGAGAACCTGCGTCGTGCCTTGCTGATCTCGCGCGGCGACTGGACGGTGTTCGCTACCCGTCCGCTGTCGGCGGTGCTGATGGCGATCTCGGCGGCGCTGCTGGTGATGACGATCCTGCCATCGCTGCGCAAGAAGCGCGACGAGGTGTTCGTGGAGTCCGAGAACTGACATGCGTCGCGGCGCCGCATCCGGAAGTCTGGTTTCGGATGCGGTGCCGTGTGACTAAGTGCTGGCCGGTTCACGCCGGCCTGTCCAACGGCTTTTTTGTGAGGAAAATCTGATGAAACTTTACAGTCGCATGCTGGCGGCCGGTGGTCTGGCCGCAGTCGCCGGGCTCACCGCGGTTCCCGCGCAGGCCCAGGCGCCGGCCTATCCGACCCGCTCCATCACCATGATCGTGCCGTTCGCAGCCGGCGGTCCAACCGATGTCATTGCGCGCATCGTCACGGCGCATATGGCGCAGACGCTCGGTCAGACCATCATCATCGAGAACGTGGTCGGCGCCGGCGGAACCACGGCCACCACGCGCGCGGCGCGCGCCACCAATGACGGCTATACGCTGATCACCGGGCATATGGGAACCCACGCGGCGTCGGTGCCGCTGTATCCCAAGCTGGCCTATCATCCGGAAAAGGATTTCGAACCGGTCGCGTTGCTGGCCGGAACCCCGATCCTGATCCTGGCGAAGAAGGACTTTCCGCCCAAGGATCTCAAGGAATTCGTCGCTTACGTGAAAGCCAATGCCGACAAGGTCAATGCGGCGCATGCCGGCGTCGGTTCGGTCTCCAACGTGTCCTGCGAACTGCTGAATTCCGTCCTCGGCATCAAGCCGGTCGGCGTCCCCTTCAATGGCACGGGTCCGGCGATGAATGCGCTGGTCGGCGGTCAGGTCGACTACATGTGCGACCAGATCGTCAATGCCGTGCCGCAGGTCAAAGGTGGTACCATCAGGGCTTATGCGATCGCGACCCCCGAGCGCAATCCGTCGCTGCCGGACGTGCCGACCACCAAGGAAGGCGGCCTGCCCGATTTCCAGGCCCAGGCCTGGAACGCGATTTTCGCGCCGAAGGGAACCCCGCCCGAGATCGTCGCCAAGCTCAACGCGGCAGTGGTCAAGGCGCTCGACGACGAAGGCGTCCGCAAGCGCCTGCTCGATCTCGGCAGCGTCATCCCGGCGACTGCCGAACGCACACCGGCCTCGCTGGCGGCTTTGGTGAAGAGCGAAGTCGCCAAGTGGACGGCGGTGGTCAAGCCTGTGGCCAATTGATCCGCGCTCACGAAATCGGTACCGGCCGCTGTCCTGCATTGGTTTAATGTCGGCAGCGGCCGGTCCTGATTCAACCTGACCGCGGGCCGGGCCTGGCCGCTTCAGCGCGCTTCGGTCAAACCGTGGCGCGTCGCTCCAGCGGCGTGTCAGTCCCTGTTCGAAGCGAGGCTTGCATGATCCGATTTCCCCTCATGGCCGGCTTGATCCTGCTTGCCGGTCCCGCCTTCGCCCAAACCCCCTATGCCGGGATGCAGACGCGCCCGATCAAGGCGCTGTCGGAACAGCAGGTGGCGGACCTCGGCGCCGGTCGCGGCATGGGCCTGGCGCTGGCGGCCGAGTTGAACGGCTATCCCGGTCCGATGCATGTGCTTGAACTGGCGGACAAGCTCGATCTGACGGCGGATCAGCGCGCCAGCGTGCAGCGCCTGTTCGATTCCATGAAGAGCGAGGCGGTGCCGCTCGGCTCGAAACTCATCGAGCAGGAAGCGGAACTGGACCGGCAGTTTGCCGACCGCATCGTGACCCGGGAAAGCCTGAAAGCCTCCACGGCGGCGGTGGCCGTGACGCAAGGCGCGTTGCGCGAAGCCCATCTGAAATATCATCTTTCTACCGCAGCCCTGCTTACCCCGATCCAGATGCGACGCTATGCCGACCTGCGCGGCTATGGCGGCAAGCGGAAGCATCATCACCACCATTGAGGGCGCCAGTGATCGGGCGCGCACGGGGAGGGTGGTTTTCCGCCCTTGCCATGGGTCACCCGGAACCACATTTTTCCGGGTATAATCGCGGTCGCGGGCCGAATCGCCGCTGTCGATCGGCCGGTCCGGCCGCTAAGAGTGGTTTTTTCCCCGGGTGAACAGCCTCACGCCATGAATCAGTACCACGATCTGCTGGAACGGATCCTCTCGGACGGCGCGGAGAAGCAGGACCGCACCGGCACCGGCACGCTGTCGATCTTCGGCCACCAGATGCGCTTCAACCTGGCCGCCGGCTTTCCGATGCTGACCACCAAGAAGCTGCCGCTGAAATCGATCGTGCATGAATTGCTGTGGTTTCTCAAAGGCGAGACCAACATCAAATACCTCAAGGACAACGGCGTTTCGATCTGGGACGAATGGGCCGACGCCAATGGCGATCTCGGCCCGGTCTATGGATCGCAGTGGCGGTCGTGGCCGGCGCCGGATGGCCGCCAGATCGACCAGATCGCCGGCGTCATCGACATGATCAAGCGCAATCCGGATTCGCGGCGTCTGATCGTGACCGCGTGGAATCCGGCCGAGATCGACAAGATGGCGCTGCCGCCGTGCCATTGCCTGTTTCAATTCTACGTCGCGAACGGCAAATTGTCGTGCCAACTCTATCAGCGTTCCGCCGACGTGTTTCTCGGCGTGCCCTTCAACATCGCCTCCTATGCGCTGCTGACGATGATGGTGGCGCAAGTGACCGGCCTGAAGCCCGGCGATTTCGTTCACTCGTTCGGCGACACCCACCTCTATTCGAACCATCTCGAGCAGGCGAAGCTGCAACTGACGCGACCGACGCGCCCGCTGCCCACCATGAAGATCAATCCCGGCGTGAAGGACATCTTCGGCTTCCGCTATGAAGATTTCGTGCTCGAAGGCTACGATCCGCACCCGCACATCAAGGCCGAGGTCGCGGTGTGACGGCGACCGCCAATGCCTTTCCGGAAATCGTCCTTCTCGTCGCTGTTGCCGAGAACGGCGTGATCGGTGCCGGCGGCGCCATCCCGTGGCGGCTGAAGGCCGATCAGCAGCGCCTCAAGGCGATGACGCTGGGCAAGCCGGTGGTGATGGGCCGCAAGACCTTCATATCGCTGCGCAGGCCGCTTCCCGGACGTACCAATATCGTCGTCACCCGCGACGCGAATTATCGCGCCGCAGGCGCCGTCGTGACGACGTCGTTCGAAGCTGCCCGCGCGATCGCGACCGGCGATGCACTGCGGCGTTTCGCCACTGAGATCGCGGTCATCGGGGGCGCCGAAATCTACGCGCAATGGATGGATCGGGCGGACCGGCTGGAAATTACCGAGGTTCATGCCCGGCCCGAGGGCGATACCTGCTTCGCCGCCATCGATTCCACGGCCTGGGAAGAGGTTGCGCGGGTACGGAATCCGGCCGGCCCGGACGACAGTGCCGACTATTCCTATGTGACATATCGCCGAAGGAAGCCGCATTAACTGCTTTGGCAATGTTTGCATTGACAAATTCCGGCTCAGGCATAGCTCCTGCGAGCCAACAAGCCGCGTTGTAAGGGCGGGGGCGGTCCCCTATAAGGCCGTGCAGATGTAGTGAGGCCGGGCGTCTTGCCTCGGCCCGCGGAGGAGACAGTCGATGCCGTGGAAGAATCAAGGCGGAGGCCCGTGGGGCGGTGGTCCGAAAGGACCATGGGGCTCAGGACCGCAATCGGCTGGCCCGAGGCCACCCGATCTCGAGGACCTTTTGCGCCGCGGCCAAGACCGCATTCAGCAGATGCTGCCAGGTGGATATTTTAGCGGCGTGGGCATCGCGGTCATCCTGCTCGTGGCTATGGTGGTGTGGGGTCTGTCCGGCTTCTTCCGGGTCCAGTCCGAGGAACTCGGCGTCGTGCTGCGTTTCGGCAAGCATGTGCGCACGGTTCAGCCGGGCCTGAACTATCATCTGCCGTACCCGATCGAGACCGTGCTGTTGCCGAAGGCGTTGCGCGTCTCCACCATCAACATCGGCATGTCCCTGATCGAGGATCCGGCGCGGCGCGGCCGCACCATGCGTGACGTGCCGGAGGAAAGCCTTATGCTGACGGGCGACGAGAACATCGTCGACGTCGATTTCACCGTGCTGTGGCGGATCAAGCCGGACGGCGTCGGCAACTACCTGTTCAACATCCAGAATCCCGAAGGCACCGTGAAGGCGGTGGCCGAAAGCGCGATGCGCGAGGTGGTCGGCCGCGCCAACATCCAGCCGATCCTCACCGGCGCCCGTACGACGACGGAAGCCAGCGTGCAGGACCTGATGCAGAAGACGCTCGACTTCTATGGTTCGGGCATCCAGGTCGCGCAGGTGCAGATGCAGAAGGTCGATCCGCCGGCGCAGGTGATCGACGCGTTCCGCGACGTGCAGGCGGCGCGCGCCGATCTCGAGCGGTTGCAGAACGAGGCGCAGACCTATTCCAACCGCGTCGTTCCCGACGCCCGCGGTCGCGCCGCGCAGATCCTGCAGGTCGCCGAAGGCTACCAGCAGCAGGCGATCGCCGAGGCCAAGGGCCAGAGCGCGCGCTTTCTGAAGGTCTATGACGAGTACAAGAAGGCGCCCGACGTCACGCGCCAGCGCATCTATCTGGAGACGATGGAGCGCATCCTCGGCAGTTCCGAGAAGCTGATCTATGACGGCGGCGGTTCGTCGTCCGGACAAAGTGTCGTGCCGTATCTGCCGCTGAGTGAACTGACGCCGCGGCGTCAGCCCACGCCTGCAGCCGGTCAGCCGCAACAACAGGGCGGAGGCACCCGATGAGGTCCGGAACTACAGGTATTGTCGCGCTGTTCGTGCTGCTGGTCGTGGTCGTCGTCGGCTACAGCTCGGTGTTCCAGGTGTCGCAGACCCAGCAGGCGCTGGTGGTGCGGCTCGGCAAGCCGGTCGACGTCGTCCCCAATCCGGGTCTGCATTTCAAGGCGCCGTTCATCGATACCGTGATCAGTATCGACAAGCGGATCCTCGATCTGGAAAACCCGTCGCAGGAAGTGATCGCGTCGGACCAGAAGCGACTGGTGGTCGATGCCTTCGCCCGCTATCGCATCAAGGATGCGCTGCGGTTCTACCAGAGCATCGGCTCGATCCAGGCCGCCAACATCCAGCTGACCACGCTGCTCAACGCGTCGTTGCGCCGCGTGCTCGGCGAGGTCACGTTCATCAAGGTGGTGCGCGACGAGCGCGAAATCCTGATGGGGCGTATCCGCGAGCAGCTCGACAAGGAAGCCGACGGCTATGGCATCGAGGTTGTCGATGTCAGGATCCGGCGCGCCGATCTGCCGGAGCAGAACAGTCAGGCGGTCTACCAGCGGATGCAGACCGAGCGGCAGCGCGAGGCCGCCGAATTCCGCGCCCAGGGTGGCCAGAAGGCGCAGGAGATCAGGTCCAAGGCGGACCGCGAAGCCGTCGTCATCATCGCCGACGCCAATTCCACCGCCGAGCAGGTGCGCGGCGCGGGCGACGGCGAACGCAACCGGCTGTTCGCCGAAGCCTACGGCCAGGATGCGGATTTCTTCGCGTTCTATCGTTCGATGACGGCGTATGAGAACGGGTTGCGCAGCAACGATACCCGCTTTTTGCTGCGGCCGGACTCCGATTTCTTCAAGTTCTTCAGCAACTCGTCGGGCAAGCCGCCGGTTGCTGCGGCCCCGGCAGCTGCTGCGCCGAAGCCGTAAGGCTGCTCGCAACAGGCCCCGGTTCAGATTTCATCGGAACCGGGGCTTCACACCTAAAAAGAACATCAAGGGTGAGGTTTCAG
>NZ_JAUYAN010000156.1 GCF_030693485.1 Bradyrhizobium sp.
CGCGGAACCTCGAAGCTGGAGCCGTCCACCAGCCGCCGTGCGTCGCCGCCGGTCGCCTGCGCCAGCGGCTTGAGCAGGTCGGTGGTGGAGGTGACTTCGGAAAATTCCTTGGGGTTGGTCGGGCCGACATTGATCAGCGCCTTCAGCGTGCCGTCGGTGGCCTGCCACAGGCCGAGTTCGCTCGCGGGGATCGCCGAGCGCCAGGTGCCGGGTTCGCTGCTGCTTAGGGTCAGCTCGCGCGCGGTGCCCGAGGGCGAAGTGACGGTGACCGGCGTGACGCTGTCGGCCATGGTCTGGCGCAGCACCACCAGATCCTTGCCGCTGATCTGAAGCCGCAGCGCTTCCTCATCGAGGTCAGGCTGCTTCATCAGCCAGTGCGAGGTCCGCCGCAGCAGATCGAGATGCGGCCCGCCCCCCTCATAGCCGCGCGCCCACAGCCAGATGTGGTCGGACAGCAGCAAGGCGACGCGGCCTTCGCCGAAGCGCGACAGCAGCAGCAGCGGCTTGCCGTCGGCGCCGGTCATCACCGGCGGGGTGATGGCGTTGCGGGTGTCGACGGTGCGGAAAAACCGGCTCCAGCGCGGCGGCTCGGTGGCGGAGCCTTCCAGCCCTCGCGTGACCGGATGGCGTTTGCCGGCGTCGCTCAGATGCGCGTAATACGGTTTCTCGGTGACCCCGACCGGCTCGGCCGGCAGCACCGAATCCAGCGGCGTGCGCCAGATGCTGGTGCTCGACGCATAATCCGGCCCCGCCGACACCAGCACCGCGCCGCCGCCGCGCACATAGCGCGCGATATTGTCGAAATAGGCGATCGGCAGCACGCCCTGGCGGGCGTAGCGGTCGAAGATGATCAGCTGGAATTCGTTGATCTTCTGCTGAAACAATTCGCGAGTCGGAAACGCGATCAGCGACAATTCGTTGATCGGCGTGCCGTCCTGCTTCTCCGGCGGACGCAGAATCGTGAAATGCACGAGGTCGACGCTGGCGTCGGATTTCAGCAGATTGCGCCAGGTGCGTTCGCCGGAATGCGGCTCGCCGGACACCAGCAGCACCCGCAATTTGTCGCGCACGCCGTCGATCGCCACCACCGCGCGGTTATTGACCAGCGTCAGCTCGTTTGGCAGCGGCGAGGCCTCGATCTCGACGATGTTCGGCCCGGCATGCTTGATGCCGACATCGATATTGATGGTCTGTCCGCTCGCCGCGGTGCGTTCGTTGATCACCTCGCCGTCGCGGCGCACCACGATCCTGGCCCGCTCGCCGCTGACGCCCTGGTCGTCGAGCCGGTAGGTGATGGTCTGCGCCTGTCCGACGATGCCGAAGCGGGGGGCCGCCACGATCGCGATGCGCCGGTCGCGCTCGTCCTTGCGCCCGGTGACCAGGGCATGCACCGGGGCCTGGAATCCGACCGCCGCGGCATTGGCGGGAATGTCATGCACCCGGCCGTCGGTGATCAGGAAGGCGCCGGCGACGCGATCGACCGGAACGTCCGACAGCGCCGACGACAGCGCGCCGAACAGTTTGGTGCCGTCGGTCTCGCCGTCGGCCTGTCCGGCCTCGACGACGCGAACCTCGACGCCCTTGATCTTCTTGAGGCTGTCGACCAGCGCCTCGCGCGCCGTTTCGGTTTCGCGGGTGCGCTCGCCGAAATTCTGGCTCGGACTCTTGTCGATCACGACGGCGGCGACCGACGTCAGCGGTTCGCGGTCCTCGCGGGTGAACGACGGGTTGGCCAGCGCCAGCAGGATCAGCGCCAGCGCGGTGACCCGCACCGCAGCGCCGCGGGCGCGGGCGAGCAGCAGCAGCGCCGCGATCGCGGCGATGGCGACGAGCGCGATCCAGAGCACCAGCGAGGGGACGAGCGGTGTAAACGCGATGCCATACTGCATGTTGCGGCCCTACTGCCCGAGCCGTTCGATCAGCGCCGGCGCGTGCACCTGGTCGGCCTTGTAGTTGCCGGTCAGCGTGTACATCACGATGTTGACGCCGGCGCGGAAGGCGAATTCGCGCTGCCGCGGTTCGCCCGGTGTCAGCGGCAGCATCGGCTGGCCATCGGGACGGAGTGCCCAGGCGCCGGCCAGATCGTTCGAGGTGATGATGAGCGGCGAGACGCCGTCGCCGCCGCGGGCCGGCCGCGAGGCCGCCTCGTCGTCCTCGTCGCGCGGCAGGGTTTCAACCCATGTCTGGCCCGAGGTGAAGCGGCCGGGAAAATCGCGCAGCAGATAGAAGGTCTTGGTCAGCACGTGCTCGCGCGGCACCGGCTCGAGTTCGGGAACGTCGAGCGAGGAGAGAATGCCGCGCAGCGCCTGCATGCCCGGGGTTTGCGATGCGCCGTCGGCGCCCGGCGGCGCCTCGATGGCGTCGCGGGTGTCGAACAGCACGGTGCCGCCCTGCTTCATGTAGGCATCGATGCGGTTGATGGCATCCTGCGCCGGCTTCGCCGCGCCCGGCAACACCGGCCAGTAGATCAGCGGGAAGAACGCCAGCTCGTCGCGCGCCGGATCGATGCCGACGGGATCGCCGGCTTCCAGCGCGGTGCGTTGCGCCAGAAACAGGGTCAGTCCGGACAGGCCGGCCTTGACGATGGAGTCGACGTCGGCGTTGCCGGTGACGACATAGGCCAACCGGGTCTGCGATACCGCCTTGATGGCGAACTCGTCGGTGTTGGCATGCGCAGACCACGGCGTTGCGACGACCGCGGACAGCGCCAGGGCGAATGCCAGTGCGGCGGGTACCGCGCGCCGCCGCAACAGCGCCGCGATGCCGGCGCCGAGCAGCGCGACGATCACGGCATCGATCAGGAACAGCGCCAGCGACGAGGCCAGCAGGATTCCCCGGAGGTCGCGCGGTTCGGCATTGGTGTAGCTGGCGCGTTGCGCGCGCAGCGCAGCGGTATCGAGCGGCGCGATGCGGTCGGCCGCCGCCAGCGCGTTGACCGCGAGCGGGCCGTCGGCGGCGCCATAGAAGCCGGGCGGATGATCCGGCGTCGCGCGGTCCCGGAAGTCGGCGCGCAGCGGCTTCGCGGTCGAGGGCGGCGGTCCGAACGCGCCGAAGCCGTCGAGCGTGCGCAGCGGCGCCACCGTCTCCGCGCCGGCTTCGCCGGCGACGCCGGCGCCCGGCGTCGAGGTATAGCCGGACACATCGACGATCCGCCGCAGCATCTCGACGAAGCTGCCGGACATCGGCAGGTCGGACCAGCGCATGTCGGCGCTGACGTGAAACAGGCTGACCATGCCCTTGCCGCGATGCTCGCCGGTGACCAGCGGCGTGCCATCCTCCAGCGAGGCCCAGCTCCTTTTCGACAGCGCCGCGTTGGGTTCGGCGAGCACCTGCCGGGTGACGGTGATATCCTTCGGCACCACGAGGCCCGCGAACGGTCCATCGGTTGCGAACGAGGCCAGCCGCTGCGGCTTTTCCCAGGTGAGGCTGCCGCCGAGGCTGCGTCCGCCGCGGCGCAGCTTGACCGGCACCAGATCGTCGTCGGCCTGCGCCAGCCGCGGGCCGGCGAACCTTACCAGCACGCCGCCTTGCTCGATCCAGGCGCCGATGCGCTCGCGAATTTCCGGCGACAGCGTGCCGACATCCGCCAGCACGATCATCGGCAGCTTCTGGTCGAGAAATTGCGTGATCGCCTGCTGCGGCGAGCCGCGATCGCCGAGCCGCACGTCGGCGAACGGCGCCAGCGCGCGGGTCAGATAGAATGTCGAGGCCAGCAGCGGCTGCGCGGTATCGCTGGTCGATCCCGAGACGATGCCGATGGCGCGGCGGCGCCAGCGCTTGTCGAGCAGCTGTACCGCGCCGGCGGATCGCTCGCCGGCTATTTCGAGCCTGGAAATGTCGTTGCGCAGTTCGACCGGAAGATCGAACGAGGCTTCGGTCTCGCGATCCCCGGATACAAAGTTGTAGCGGGCCTCGCCGATCGGCGAACCCTTCAGGTCGATCGCGTGCACCACGCCCGCGGCGATGCCGCCGCCCGTGCGCAGCACCTTCACCGTCATCTTCGCCGCGGCATTTTCTGCCGCGACCAAGGCGAGCGGGGGTGCGGTGCCGCCTTCATAGAGCGTCAATCTGCGATCTCCAATGGTCTTGCCGAGGGCTTCGATGAACTCCGGCCCGCGCCCGGTATCGACGCCATCCGACAGCCAGGCGATCTCGGCGTCGCCGGTTGCTTTGAGGAAACGCTCCAGCGCCGGCAGGGTTTCCACCCGCTCGATCGAATAGGGTTTGGGCGTGAGCTGGCGCAGCGCCACCCGCGCCGTGCCCGCCGGCATCAGGGTGATGTCGCGCGCCGGCTCCGACAGCGGCACCAGCGTCACGCCGCGCCGGTCGTTGTCGGCATTCGCGATCAGTTCGTCCGCTGCCTTGATCCTGCTGTCCCAGCTCGCCGCCGCACTCCAGCCGTCGTCGAGCAGGATCACCAGCGGCGCGCTGGAGCCGGCGAGGCCGGCTTGCGGATTCCAGATCGGCCCGGCCGCCGCCAGGATCACCAGCGCCGCGGCGGCGAGCCGCAGAAGCGTCAGCCACCATGGGGTGCGCGAGGGGGTTTCCTCCTTCGGCGCGATGTCGAACAGCAGTCGCGTCGGCGGAAACTCGATGCGCCGCGGCCGCGGCGGCATCACCCGCAACAGCCACCACAGCACCGGCAGGCTGAGCAGGCCCAGCAGCAGCAAGGGTTGGGCGAAAGCGAGGGGGAGCCCGGCGATCATGCCCGTCGCCCCACCTTGACGGTGGCGCCGCGCGCGCTGCCCTTGCTCACCATCATGCCCGAATGCAGGAACAGCAGCAGTTCGGCGGCCGAACGGCTGGTGGTGTGGGTCGAGAACAGCCAGTCGAGCTTGTTGGTCTCGGCGCGAATTTCGGCGCGGTGCAGCGCCACGCGCGCGACGTAATCGTCGGCCCATTTTTCGGCGCGGCCGGCGGTGATGACGGTGCCGTTCTCTGGTTCGACGAATTCGATGCGGCCGGAATAGGGGAAGGTTTCCTCGGCGGGGTCGACCACCTGGATCAGCGTGCCGTGCGCGCCGGACGCCGACAGGCCCGCCAGCATGGTTCTGATCTCCTCTAGCGGCGACCAGAAGTCCGACAGCACCACGATTTCGGCCAGCGCCGACGGCACGAAGGATGGCGGCAGGCTGAGCCGGGCCGCGTCGTCATGCAGCATCGCCTGCGCCATCTTGTCGATCACGCTGCGGCTCGCGGTCGGGTTCATCAGGCCGGGAATGCCGACGCGTTCGCCGCCCGCGACCAGGAGTTCGGCGAGCGCGAAGGTGACGATCAGCCCGCGTTCCAGCTTGCTGTCGCGCGCCTGCTTCGAGGCGAACGCCATCGATGGCGAGCGGTCCGGCCACAGCCACACCGTATGCGAGGCCTCCCATTCCTGCTCGCGGACATAGAGATGATCGTCGCGCGCCGAGCGCCGCCAGTCGACGTTCTGCGACGGCTCGCCGGAAACGAAGCGGCGGTACTGCCAGAAGCTTTCGCCGGCGCCGGCGCGGCGCCGTCCATGCAGGCCGTGGATGACGTTGGCGGCGATGCGGCGGGCTTCGAGCACGAGCCGGGGCAGCGAGGCGGCGAGCGTCCGGCTTTCGCCGTCGGCCCGCCGGATTGCTGTAATCTCTCTCGGCGCGTGCCCGGTGTCCGCGGCCATCAACCGATCCGCGTCTTCAATTGCCTGATGACGTCGGGGATGGTGCGGCCTTCGGCGCGGGCGGAGAAGGTGAGTGCCATGCGGTGCTTCAGAATCGGTTCCGCCAGATCGAGCACGTCGTCGATCGAGGGCGCGAGGCGGCCGTCGAGCAAGGCGCGGGCGCGGACCGCGAGCATCAGCGACTGGCTGGCGCGGGGACCCGGTCCCCAGGCGATCAGCTTGCCGGTTTCGCCGCCTTCGTCGCCCGGACGGGCCGAGCGCACCAGCGACAGGATCGCCTCGACCACGGAATCGCCGACCGGCAGCCGGCGCACCAGCCGCTGCGCCGTGATCAGGATTTCCGAATTCATCGCCGCCTTGGCCAGGGTTTGGTCGGCGCCGGTGGTCTCGAACAGGATGCGCCGCTCGGCGTCGCGATCGGGATAATCGACGTCGATCTCCATCAGGAAGCGGTCGAGTTGCGCTTCCGGCAGCGGATAGGTGCCTTCCTGCTCCAGCGGATTCTGCGTCGCCAGCACGTGGAACGGTTTCGGCAGATCGTGACGCGCGCCGGCGACCGTGATGTGCTGCTCCTGCATGGCCTGCAGCAGGGCGGACTGGGTGCGCGGGCTGGCGCGGTTGATTTCGTCGGCCATCAGCAATTGTGCGAATACCGGTCCGGAGATGAAGCGGAACGAGCGCTTGCCGGAAACGCTCTCGTCCAGCACTTCGGCGCCGAGAATATCCGAGGGCATCAAATCCGGCGTGAACTGGATGCGCTTGGCATCGAGCCCGAGCGTGATCCCCAGGGTTTCCACCAGCTTGGTCTTGGCGAGGCCGGGCACGCCGATCAGCAGCGCATGGCCCCCGGACAGGATCGTCACCAGGGTATTTTCGATCACCCGGTCCTGGCCGAAGATCACGGTGGAGATGGCACTTTTCGCGGTGCGAATTTGGCCGACGACCTCTTCGGCCGCGCGGACGATCCCATCGTCGAGTTTTTCGACATTGTCTGCGCCGGCCATCCAGTTCTCCTTAAGGCGAAATCTTTGGGTCAGGTCTCGGGATCATCCAGCCCCGCAGCGCCGCTTGCGCCATGATGCCGGCAACCCCATGCTAATCCTACGCGAAGGCCATGTATTCGTTGAATTAAACTATCCCCACCTTATCGGCGTTTCGGGGTATGAACAGCATCACGATGTAGCGACCTGCGCGGTAGTCTATTCCGGGTTCTCGTCCCGGACATGTACCGAAAGGTGCATCAATCGTGCCAAATCGAGCGGCAGGGTCAGGGCAAACCATGGCGAAGCAAGGGCAGACCAGCTCCCAGGGCCTCGAAGGGCTGACCGCTGCGGCGACCGAAGCTGCGAAAACCAGCCCTGCCGCGAAGGGGCTGCCTCCGGTTCATCTGTGGAACCCGCCATTCTGCGGCGATCTCGACATGCGAATCGCTTCTGACGGCACCTGGTTCTACCTCGGCACGCCGATCGGGCGGCCGGCGCTGGTCCGGCTGTTCTCGACGATCCTGAAGCGCGAGGACGGCAAGCACTTTCTCGTGACCCCGGTGGAGAAGGTCGGCATCCGGGTCGACGATGCCCCGTTTCTCGCCGTCGAGATGACCAGGGAAACCGATGACGGCGGCCGGCTGCTGCGCTTCCGCACCAATGTCGACGACTGGGTGCCCTGCGACGCCGCCCACCGCCTGCGATTCGAGGCCGCCGCCGATGGCGGCCTGACGCCCTATCTGCACGTCCGCGCCGATCTGTGGGCGAAGGTGACGCGGGCGCTCTACTACGATCTGGTTGACATGGGCGAGGAGCGGGTGGTCGATGGTATCACGATGTTCGGGATCGAATCCGGCGGCGAATTCTTTTCGATGGCCGATGCGCAGCAGGTGAGGGACGCGCTTTGAACGAGCCGATGCTGAAGACGGATCCGGCCGCGATCAGCTCCATGGAGTTCTTCGATCGCAGCCGGGCGCGGCTGGGCTTCGACGTGCCGCAGGGCCTGGTCGATCCCAACATCATCCCCAAGAGCGGCGATCACGGCACCGACCGCATGCTGGAGATCATCGCGCGCGAGCAGCCGGTGCGGCCCGCCGCGGTGTTGATCCCGGTGGTGGACCATCCGCAGCCGACCGTGCTCTTGACCCAGCGTGCCGCGCATCTCAACGATCACGCCGGCCAGATCGCCTTTCCTGGCGGCAAGATCGACGTGACCGACGCCTCGCCGCTCGACGCCGCGCTGCGCGAGGCCGAGGAGGAGATCGGGCTCGATCGCCGGTTCGTCGAGCCGCTCGGCTATCTCGATCTGTACGCGACCGGTTTCGGATTTCGCATCATGCCGACGGTGGCGCGGGTGAAGCCCGGCTTCAAGCTGCGCATCAACCAGTCCGAGGTCGATGATGCCTTCGAGGTGCCGCTGGCTTTCCTGATGGATCCGGCCAACCACCAGCTGCACAGCAAGGAATTCCGCGGCATGGAGCGCTCCTATTACGCCATGCCGTTCGCCGAGCGTTACATCTGGGGCGCCACCGCGGGCATTCTGCGCGTGCTGTACGAACGGATAGTCTTGCGATGATCCGTCCGGTCCTGACCGAAATCGGAATTTTCCTGATCCCGTTCGCGCTCTATGCGGCGTTTCTGGTCGCCACCCGCTCCGGACTGCTGGTGCGGTCGTCATGGCCGCTGCATGTCGTCGCCAGGCTGTTGATCGGCGCGCTGGTGCTGGTCGTCATCAGCTTCATCCTGCTGGCGCATTATTCCGGGGCGCCGCCGGATTCGACCTATGTGCCGGCGCATCTGGAGAACGGCAGGCTCGTTCCCGGAGTCGAAAAATGAGCGAGGCGCGCGTGCTGGGCAGTGCCGCCGATTTGAAGTTCCTGCACCGGGTGCCGCACCTTCACCTCAGGAACTTCAAATCGATAAGCGGCACTGCAATTAGCTTTTCTGCTAGTGTTCCACTTCCGAAGTTCGCATACGAGGGTGCCGCGCATGGCTGCAAACTTCGGAAGTAGAACACTAGACGCGCCCTGGCTCAGATCCGGTCCGACCGCCCGCGTGCTCGAAATGCTCAACGGCGGCGGCGAGGAGGCGCGCGTGGTCGGCGGCGCGGTCCGCAACGCGCTGTTGAAGCGCCCCGTCGCCGACATCGATATCGCGACCACCGCGCTGCCATCAGAGGTGATCCGCCGTGCCAAAGCCGCCGGCATCAAGAGCGTGCCGACCGGCATCGACCACGGCACCGTGACGCTGGTGGTGGATTCGCATCCGTTCGAAGTCACCACCTTGCGCGAGGATACCGAGACGTTCGGCCGCAAGGCTGTGGTCGCGTTCGGCCGCGACTGGGTCCGCGACGCCGAGCGGCGCGATTTCACCATCAACGGCCTCTCGGTCGACGCCGCCGGTCTCGTACACGACCATGTCGGCGGATGGGACGATATTGCCGCACGGCGCGTGCGCTTCATCGGCGATCCCAACGCGCGCATCGCCGAGGATTATCTGCGCATCCTCAGGTTCTTCCGCATTCATGCCGCCTATGGCACAGGCGAGCCCGACCGCGCCGGCACGCTCGCCTGCATCGGCGGCCGCGCCGGCCTCGCCACGCTGTCCGCCGAGCGCGTGCGGATGGAAATGCTCAAGCTGATGGTCGCGGACGGTGCGGCGGTCGCGGTGCAGGCGATGGCGGATGGTGGGCTGCTGCAATCGATCTGCGGGGGTGTCGTCTACACCGGCCCGTTCGCCGCGATGATCGCGGCAGAGCGCCTGATGGGTCTTGCGGCCGATCCGGCTCGTCGGCTCGGCGCGCTCGCGGTCGCCGTCACCGAGGACGCGAAACGCGTCGCGCTGCGCCTGCGTCTCACCAATGCCGAAACCAGGGCGCTGGATTCCATGGGCCATCGCTGGTGGCGGCTTGCCGGCATGGACGAAGCGATCGCGCGGCGCAGGCTCTACCGGCTCGGCGAGGACCGCTACCGCGACCGGCTGATGCTGGCATGGGCGCGGGCCGGGCGCGGCGTCGACCCCTTGCCATGGCGCGAACTCGCCACCCTGCCGGCGCGCTGGCGCGCGCCGAAATTCCCGCTGAAAGCGGCGGATTTCATCGCCCGCGGCATCGCCCAGGGCCCGCTGCTCGGGCAGGTGCTGGCGCTGGCCGAAGACGGCTGGCTGGCGGCGAATTTCCCGCTGGAAGATTCCGCGGTGCAGGCCGTCGCCGACCAGGCGGTCGCGCGCTTTACCCGCGACAACAGGCTTTGAACATCGTCGCCGGCTTCGCCGATATTTCCCTTGCACAGCATGCGACGCGCGGCGCACGGCTCAGTTCGGCAGCGCGCCGTCTGCGAGCGGATCGTGCGTGATCAGCCCGAGAATTTCGTCGCTGCCGAAGCCGAGCGACATCGGCCGTATCGCGCCGGGCACCACCGCGAGGTCGTAAAGCTCGCTCACCGCGCCGTCGAGGCGGAACCAGTGCACACAGGCGCCGCTGTCGAGATCGATCACCTGCACACCGCACCAGGGCTCCGAATCGGCGTCCGCGAGCTTCTGATCGAGCGCCAGTCCCTCAAAACGCTGATAGCGCGGCTTCGACAGCCCGATAAAGGCATGGTTGCCGTGAAAGGCGAGCCCGCGCAAGAAGCCGGGGCAGAACGCCAGCACGTGGAATTTGGCCGCGGCTTGGCCAGCGCCCGGCTCGATCCAGCCGAGCTCGCCGGTGCCCGAGTTCAGCAGCCAGAGACGGTCGCGATAGATCCGCGGCGAATGCGGCATCGACAGGCCGCCGATGACGATCTCGCCCGATTGCACGTCGACGACGACACCGCCGCTGGCGCGCCGGTCGCGCCAGCCGTCGATGGTGTCGGACCTGCTCACGGCGGTGACGTAGCGCGGCACGCCATCCGCCATGGCGAGACCGTTGAGGTGGCAGCGGTCCTCCTTGACGATCGCCGAGATGAAGGGCGGCTTCCACAGCGGCGTGAAGCTGTGGCGCTCCGACGGCGTGGCGAGGCAATTGTAGAGCGTGTTGACGAACACGACGCGCCCATCCCTGAGAACGCCGACGTCATGCGCGTCGATCTCGCCGGTGACCCAGGTTTCACGCGGCACATAGCAGGCATCGAACACATTGTTGATCTGCTCGCCCGGGTTCAGCACGTTCTTGAACCGCACGATCTGGAACAGCGTCGCCAGCAACAGTGTATCCTTGTCGGGAACGCAGATCCCCATCGCCTTGCGGAAGAAACGCTCGTCGACCAAGAGCCCGCCATCGACGTTCTGCCCCAACAAATAGAACTTGCCGGACTGATAGGACGAGACCGCGAGTGCGATCCGCTGCGCGCCGAGGAAGCCGGGCAGGCCCGGCGACATCGAATAGGTGACGCGCGCTTCGGCCGGCGTCGACGGCGGCTCGGTTGCATGGCTCTCTTGCCCTGCCGGCGCGATCTCCGCGCTGGCCTGAGCGGCGGCTGGCGCCGGCCTTTCCTCGTCGCCCAACACGGATGACAACTCCCGGTCCCGCTCGCTCATCCATTGATCCTCTGGCGCTACCGCCTGGTTGGCTTGCTGAATCTCATCCGGGAACGCAAGCCTGTGTGTTTTCTGCAACAGTCCGCGGGGGAATTCTTCCCTGCCTTCGCCATCAGGTTGCCGCCCGTACCCCGCCCTGCCTAATGATAGCAGGAGAGGGCAAGGGAAGTGGCATCTTGAGGACCGCCGGCCCGGGGATGGGGAGTTATGGTACCGAGCGCGTTGCGTCGCCGGGTCCTGCTGTCGAGCACCATGATGGTGGCCGCGGTCGCCGGTTATGGCCGCCGCGCCTACGCGGCTTGCGTGAACTCCGGCGGCTCGACCTACCAGTGCTCGGGGGCCAATGCCGCCACGCAGACCATCACCGCCAACAACGCCAGCGTCTCCACCGTCGCCGGGTTCAGCGTCAACACCGCCGCCCTCAATGCGATCACGATTACCGGCAACGGCGCCCTGTCCTATACCGACACCAACGCCTCGCCGCTCGCTACTGGGGTGGGCACGGCTCTTGATTTCCGTTCCCATGCCGATTTTGCCGCCACGCCCGGCAGCGTCACCATCAACACCAATGGCGTGCTCAGCGGCACCACTCGCGGAATTAATGCGCGCAACTACGGCACGGGCGCGGTGACCATCACCGCCAACGGCAATGTCAACGGCACCTATGATTACGGCATCGCCGCGCGGAACTACGGCACCGCTCTCAGCGTGACCACCGGCGCCGGCACCACGGTCAGCGGCGCCGCAGGCATGTTTGCGCGCAACTACGGCACGGGCGCGGTGACCATTACCGCCAACGGCGATGTTAGCGGCACCAGCGGTAACGGCATCTTTGCGCGGAACACCGTCAACGGCTCCGCTATCAGCGTGACCACCGGCGTTGGGTCGACGGTCGGCGGCGGCAACTACGGCATTGATTCGCGCAACTACGGCACGGGCGCGCTCACCATCACCGCCAACGGCGATGTCACCGGCACCATCGGGCTTGGCATCGACGCGCGGAACAACAATGTCAACGGCACCAATGTCATAGTGACCGCCGCCGCTGGCACCACGGTCAGCGGCGCCAGCGGCATTCACGCGCGCAACTCCGGCACGGGCGCGGTGACCGTCACCGCCAACGGCAATGTCACTGCCACCGGCGCCACCGGGACCGCCATCTTCACGCAGAACCTCAACGTCAACAGCACCACTCTCAGCCTGACCACCGCCGCCGGCACGACAGTCAGCGGCTTCAATGGCATATTTGCGGGCCACTACGGCACGGGCGCGCTCACCGTCACCGTCAATGGCGATGTCACAGCCACCACTGGTAACGGCATCTACGCGCGGAACATGAACGTCAACGGCACCGCTCTCAGCGTGACCACCGGCGCCGGCACGACGGTCAGCGGCGGCAGCAACGGCATTAATGCGCGCAACTACGGCACGGGCGCGCTCACCATCACCGCCAACGGCGATGTCGCCGGCACCGCCGGGTTCGGCATCGACGCGCGGAACAACAACGTCAACGGCACCGATGTCACCGTGACCACCGCCGCCGGCACCACGGTCCGCGGCGGCATCCACGGCATTAATGCGCTCAACTCCGGCACGGGCGCGCTCACCGTCACCGCCAATGGCGATGTCACCGGCACCACCGGGTTCGGCATCGTCGCGGGGAACGTCAATGCCAGCGGCACCTCTGTCAGCGTGACCACTGCCGCGGGATCGACGGTGAGCGGCATATTAGGCATTTATTCGAGCAACAATGGCACGGGCGCGCTCACTATTACCGTCAACGGCACGGTGACCGGCAGTCACCGAGGCATCCATATTGGGGCCGGGGCCGCGACGGTTACGGTGGCCGGGACGGTGAACGGCGGCGCCGGCGGCGCCATCCGCTTCGCGAGTGCCGTCGCCAACCGCCTCGAGCTGGTGACCGGCGCCGCCATCAACGGCAACGTGCTCGGCGGCACGGGCACCGACACGCTGGGCCTGAGCGGTACGGGTTCGGGCAGCTTCAATGTCGCCCTGCTCTCTTCGTTCGAGGCCGGCCAAAAGACCGGCAGCGGCGCGTGGACGCTCACCGGCACCAACGCCGGCATCGGCACATTCGCCGTCAGCGGCGGCACGCTGGCGGTGAACGGCTCGCTCGCCAGTACAGCCATGACCGTGAACGCTGGCGGCACGCTCGGCGGCGCCGGCACCGTCGGCAATACCTTGGTTTCCGGCGGCGCCTTCGCGCCGGGTTCCGGCACGCCCGGCTCGTCGATGACGGTCAACGGCACGCTCGGGTTCAACGCGGCGTCGACCTATCGGGTCAACGTCAATCCGACGACGGCGTCATTCGCCAATGTTTCGGGCGTAGCCACCCTCGGCGGCGCAACGGTCAACGCCAGCTTCGCGCCGGGCAGCTACATCTCGAAGCAATACACGATCCTGACGGCCGGCAGCATCAGCGGCACCTTTGGCACGCTCGCCAACACCAATTTGCCGGCGAACTTTCACGATACGCTGAGCTACGATGCCACCCACGTCTACCTCAATCTGGCCTTGAATTTCACGACGCCCGCGTCCGGCACCCTCAACGGCAACCAGAACAATGTCGCCAACGCGCTGATCAATTCCTTCAACAGCAACGGCGGCATTCCGATGACGTTCGCGACGCTGTCGGCGCCCGCTTTGTCGCAAGCTTCCGGCCAGCCGGGCGCGTCAACGTCGCAGGCGGGCATTACCGGGGTAGGGCAGTTCATCAATGGCGTGTTCGACGGCGCCTTCGGTGACGGTCCCGGTCAGGGTGGCGCGACAGGTTTCGCGCAGGAAGACGACAACGCGAATGCATATGCGGCCAGGCGCAAGCTCTCGCGCGAGGCGAAAGAGGCCTACGCCGCCGTGACGCCGCGCGACCGGCGTCTGTCATCGTTCGCGCAGCGCTGGGCCGTGTGGGCCTCGGCCTATGGCGGCAACAGCCGCGTCAACGGCGACACCACCGCGGGCACCGACACCACGACCAACCGCGTCGTCGGTGCCGTTGCCGGCGCGAGCTATCATTTCACACCGGACACCCAGGCAGGTTTTGCGCTCGGCGGCGCCGGCTCGAGCTTCGATATCGCCAACGGTTTTGGCGGCGGACGCGCCGACGCCTTCAACGCGGCGGTTTATGCCAAGCATACGATGGGCGCGGCCTACGTGGCCGGCCTGATCGGTTATTCCTGGCAGGACACCAGCACCGACCGTACCGTGACGATCGCGGGCATCGATAGATTGCACGCCTCGTTCCAGGCGCAGGCGCTCGCGACGCGTCTCGAAGGCGGCTGGCGTTATGCCGCGCCGGTGGTCGGCATCACCCCCTATGCTGCATTGCAGACCACGACGTTCTATCTGCCGTCTTACGGCGAGACCGCGGCCTCCGGCAGCAACACCTTCGCGCTGAACTATGCCTCGAAGTCCGTCACCGCGACGCGCAGCGAGTTCGGTGCGAAATTCGACAAGGCGACGCCGGTGCAGGGCGGCGTCTTCACCCTCAAGGCCAGGGCCGCCTGGGCGCACGACTGGAACACCGACCGCAGTGCTATTGCGACCTTCCAGACACTCCCCGGCGCCACCTTCAGCGTGAACGGCGCGCAGCCTTCGGCCGATGCCGCGCTGGCATCGCTCGGCGCCGAAATGAAATGGCACAATGGCTGGACGGTGGCGGGCCGTTTCGACGGCGAGTTCTCCCGCACCATCGCCGGCTACGCCGCCAGGGGCAGCGTGAGATACGCGTGGTGAAACAGGTGAGCCCGGTCATGTCCGCTAATGGCGGCGAAGGGCATAATCCGCCGCCCAGCTAACGCCAACTTGACTGATAGCCACCTTACGTCACTACTTGAATTTCTTGAGGCTATTCCGGGCAGGTGACTGGGCGCTCACGCCCGCCGATACAAAATGACAGGAACTCCCGGGACAAGTTGGTTCAGGAAGTCGAAGTCGCCGACATTCCCTGTCAAAACGCTGGCACCGATACTCCGCGCCTGAAGGTAGATCAGCGCCTCGTTGAGGTACATCCGCTCACGACCCGCACCCTTCGGCGCGCCGCCGAGACGAAAGAGTTCGCCCGCAAGCATTCCCGCTTCGCCCCACATCGCCGTTTCAGGAGCGTGCAAGCGATGCCGCGGAATGTCTTCAATCACCCCCCGTATTGTTTGCAGAACTCTGCTCGTCGAGGGGTGAACTGGAT
>NZ_JAUYAN010000174.1 GCF_030693485.1 Bradyrhizobium sp.
GTCGCCAGCGCCGCCAGCACGGTCCATAATCTGCGCATCGTAATTTCTCCAGTTGGAATTTTCCGCAGCGTAGCAGAACGACGCCAGACTTTCACGCCGTCATTCCGGGGCGCGTCGAAGACGCGAACCCGGAATCTCGCCCTGCAATCTCGAGATTCCGGCCTCAGCCCGGAGCCTGTCATCGGGCGGCGCGAGGCGCCGACCCGTTGGGGCTTCCCCCGAATGACAGCGGTTGTCGTCTATTTCGCGCCGATGGCCCTTGCCTATCATTTGAGGAAACAGGCAACATGGCCAAAACACGAGGGAAGCGAGAGCCCAATGACCAGCTTTGAGACCATCATCGTGGAACGGCCGGAACCGCGGATCGCGCGGATCGTGATGAACCGGCCGGAGGCGCGCAACGCGCAGAACCTGCAGATGACCTACGATCTCAACGCCGCGTTCGACGCTGCGGTGCAGGACGATTCGGTCAAGGTCATCATTCTGGCCGGCCACGGGCCGCACTTTTCCGCCGGGCACGATCTGCGCCCCGGCGCCAAAAATGCCGCCGGGGTGGATTTTCCGCCGGTCGGAAATTGGGGCGGCTTTGCCGAACCCAACGCCCATGGCCGCTTCGCCCGCGAGCAGGAGATCTACCTGCAGATCACTCGGCGCTGGCGCAATCTGGCGAAGCCCACCATCGCGGAAGTGCATGGCAAGTGCATCGCCGGCGGGCTGATGCTGGCCTGGGCCTGCGACCTGATCGTCGCGAGCCAGGATGCCGAGTTCTGCGACCCCGTGGTGACCATGGGCGTGTGTGGCGTCGAATGGTTCGTGCATCCCTGGGAACTTGGCCCGCGCAAGGCCAAGGAATTGCTGTTCACCGCCGACGTCTGGAGCGCCGACGAAGCGCACCGGCTTGGCATGGTCAATCACGTGGTGCCGCGGCCCGATCTGTCGTCATTCGTGCTGCAGTTGGCCGAGAGGATCGCGGCCAAACCGTCATTTGCGCTGAAGATGACCAAGGAAGCGGTCAACCGCTCGGTCGACGTCATGGGCCAGCCGGCGGCGATCGATCAGGCCTTTGCGCTGCATCAGCTCTGTCACGCGCATAATCTGCAGGAATTCGGCATGGTGGTGGATCCCGCGGGGCTGCATCCCTCGGTCAGGAAAACGGCGGCGGCAAAGTAATCAGATGGATCTCAGCCTCAGCGACGAGCAGCGCCTGCTGCGCGAAAGTGTCGACCGCTTCATCGCGGAAACCTATGACGCCGATCACCGCCGCCGCAGCGCCGGCGATCCGCTCGGCTTCAGCCCCGCGATCTGGAAACAGTTCGCCGATCTCGGCTGGCTGGCGCTGCCGATTGCGGAGGAATATGGCGGGCTCGGCGCCGGCTCGGTCGAGACCGGAATCGTGATGGAAGCCTTTGGCCGCGGGCTGGTGTCCGAGCCCTATCTGTCGACCGTGGTGATCGGCGCCGGCCTGATCGCGGCATGCGGCAGCGAGGCGCAGAAGCAGGCGATGCTGCCGAAGATCGCCGACGGCTCGCTTCGCCTGGCGTTCGCGCATTCGGAGCGCGCGGCGCGGTTCGACCTCTCGAAAGTCGAGGCCGCGGCGATGAAGGTGGCCGACGGGTGGCGGCTCGACGGCCGCAAGACCGCCGTGCTCGACGGCCATGCGGCGGGTCAGATCATCGTCTCGGCCCGCGTCGCCAGCGACGAGGGCACCACTGGAAAATTGTCCCTGTTCCTCGTTCCCGCCGGCACGCCTGGCATCACGCTGCGCGACTACGCCCGGCTCGGCGGCGGCCGCGCCTGCAACCTCGATCTCGCCAATGTGAGCCTTGCCGCCGACGCCCTGCTCGGCGATGGCGACGATGCGCTGCCGCAAATCGAAGCCGTGGTCGACCACGCGCTGGCGGCACTCGGCTCCGAAGCGGTCGGCATCATGCAGGTCATGTTCGACATGACGCTGGAGTATACCAAAGTGCGCCAGCAGTTCGGCCGGCCGCTGTCCGCCAACCAGGTCATCCGCCACCGCCTCGCCGACATGGCGATGCATTGCGACGAAGCGCGTTCGATCGCGCTGCGCGCGGCCGTGATGGCCGACGCCGAGCCGGTGGCGCGAGGCCGCGCCGCCTCGGGCGCCAAGGCCAAAATCGGCAAGTCCGCGCGCTTCGTCGCGGAGCAGTCGGTGCAGCTGCACGGCGCCATGGGTGTCACCGAAGAGCTCGACATCGGCTCCTACTTCAAGCGGCTGCTCGCCTTCGATACGCTGTTCGGCGGCAGCGCCCATCATTACCGCCGTCACGCCGCGTTGGGCGGACGAACAACCCCTCACGCCTGAACCGGAGCGCCAGCATGGATCTCACCTTCAGCCCGCAAGAGCGTGCCTTCGAACAAGAAGTCCGCGATTTCATCGCGCAAAACCTCACGTCGGAAATGAAGCGCGCCACCGCGCTGACGCCGTCGGTGTTTTCCGATCCCGATATCGGCATGGCCTGGCAGCGCGCGCTGCATGAAAAGGGCTGGGGCGCGCCGGGATGGCCGGTGGACCAGGGTGGGCCGGACTGGACGGCGGCGCAGCGCTGGATTTTCGAGGCCGAATGCGCCCGCGCCGGCACGCCCAACGTCAACGTGATGGGCGTCAAGATGGTCGGCCCCGTGATCATCGGTTTCGGCTCGCCGGAGCAGAAGAATTTCTATCTGCCGCGAATCCTCTCGGGCGAAGATTACTGGTGCCAGGGCTATTCCGAGCCGGGCTCAGGCTCCGACCTCGCCTCGCTGAAGACCCGCGCGGTGCGCGACGGCGACGACTACGTCATCAACGGCACCAAGATCTGGACCACGCATGCGCATCACGCCAACCGCATGTTCGCGCTGGTGCGCACCAACGACACCGAGCGCAAGCAGGACGGCATCAGTTTTATCCTGATCGACATGAAGAGCCCGGGGATCACGACGCGGCCGATCCTGACCATCGGCGGCGACCACGAGGTCAACCAGGTATTCTTCGACGACGTCCGCGTCCCCGTCGCCAACCGCGTCGGCGAGGAAGGCAAGGGCTGGACCTACGGCAAGTATCTGCTCGAATTCGAACGCGGCTCCGGCATCGCGTCGGCCAAGTTGCGCGACGCGTTGAAGACCGTTTCGGACCTCGCGGAATCCGACGCCACCGGCCGGGCTATCGATGATCCCGACATCGGGTTAAGGATGTCCGAGATCGAGGTCGACATCGATACGCTCGAGATGACCGAACTGCGGGTGCTGTCGGCGTTGCAGACCGGGCAGAACCCGGGCGCGGTGTCTTCGCTGCTGAAGCTCAGAGTCAGCGAAATCCGCCAGGCGGTGACGCGGCTCGGCGTCGAGGTGATCGGCAATGACGGTCTCTATGTCGAACCGCTGCGGCCGTTGTACCGGCTGAACGAGACGCCGGGCATTCCCGAGGAGATCCTGCCGGTGGTGCCGGAATATCTCAACGGCCGCGCCTACACCATCTTCGGCGGCTCCTCGGAGATCCAGCGCGACATCGTCGCGAAGATGGTGCTGGGGCTGTAGGAAATTCATGGCTTCTGGCCTATATTGGAAGGTATGCGCCGCGACGAAGCCATCGCCAAACTGAGGGAAACCGAACCTGCCTTGCGGGCGTTCGGGGTAGCCGCGCTTTACCTGTTCGGATCGCACGCGCGCGACGAAGCGGGCCCTGATTCTGACGTGGATGTCTTTGTTGATGTCGCGCCCGACACGTCCTTTGGCCTGCGTCCCTATATGGGCACATTCCGCGTGCTTGAGAACGCCTTCGAGCACCGGGCAGAAATTGGCTATTCGACCCGGGACGCGCTCTCGCCTTACATCCGTGCGGATGTCGAGCGGGATGCCGTGCAAATCTTTTGATGGCTGCCAGCAAGAGCCCGCGCTTGCGGCTGTTGCATATGCGCGACGAAATCGAAAGCCTGTCGAAAGAGCTGGCGGGCTTGAGCTTCGAGGCGTACCGGGAAAGCTATGGCCTTCGCCGGACTACCGAACGCGCAATCCAGATTGTTTCCGAGGCGGCACGCGCCTTGCCCGAGGAATTGCGGGCGCGTTATCCCGATGTACCTTGGGCAGACATCATCGCGATCGGCAATCCGCTGCGGCATGAGTATCATCGCATCGACGACAGAGTTTTGTGGGAAACCGCCACTGTCGACCTCCCAAAGCTGCTGCCGATCATCCTGCGCATGCTTGCAGAGTATGAGTCTTGACGGCGGAGACGTCAGGCCGCGCCTACACCATCTTCGGCGGCTCCTCGGAGATCCAACGCGAGATCGTCGCGAAGATGGTGCTGGGATTGTAGGGCTCGTTGTCATTCCGGGGCGCGACGAAGTCGCGAACCCGGAATCTCGAAGTTGTTGCGCCAGATTCCGGGTTCGATGCGGCGCATCGCCCCGGAAAGACGACAGCAATTTATGCCGTCTTCGCTTTCGCATCCCGGATCGCCTGCCAGACCTTCATCGGGGTCAGCGGCGTGGCGAGGTTCTTGATGCCGAGTTCGCTGAGCGCGTCGATCACGCCGTTGACGAGGCAGGGGGTGCCGCCGATCGTGCCGGATTCGCCGCAGCCCTTGGCGCCGAGCGGGTTGGTCTTGCACGGCGCCGAGTCGTCGAGCGCGACCGCGATCGGCGGGATGTCGTCGGCGCGCGGCAGGCAGTAGTCCTGGTAGCTTGCGGTCAACAACTGGCCTTCCGCGTCGTAGCTGACGCCTTCGTACAGCGCCTGGCCGATGCCCTGGGCGACGCCGCCGTGAATCTGGCCCGTCACCAGCATCGGATTGACGGCGACGCCGACGTCGTCGACCGTGGTGTAGCGCACGATGCGCGTCACGCCGGTCTCGGGATCGATCTCGACTTCGCAGATGTGGGTGCCGTTCGGCCAGCTCGGGCCGTCGACCTCGCCCTCGCTGTCGACGCTGAGCCGCGCGCCGCTCTCCTTCTTGGCAATCTCGAACAGACCGATCCGCTTGTCGGTACCGACCACGGTCAACATGCCCTCGCGGTACTCGATGTCCTCGACCGAAGCCTCAAGAATGTTCGACGCCTTCTCGCGCGCCTTGGCGATCATGTCGGCGGCGGAAACCGCCAGCGCGGTGCCGCCGACGAACAGCGAGCGCGAGCCGACGCTGCCGAAGCCGGTGGCGAGATCGGTATCGCCCTGCACGATGTCGATCTTGTCCATGGCGATGCCGAGCGCATCCGACGCCATCTGCGTGAAGGTGGTCTGGAGCCCCTGCCCCATCGCCATGGTGCCGGAATGCAGGATGATGCGGCCCTCGGCCGTGGCGTGCAGGCTGACCTTTTCGGTATGGGCGCGGCCGCCGGTCCATTCGATATAGGAGGTGAGGCCGCGGCCGTAGAGCAGGCCCTTCTTCTTCGCCGCCTTTTTTCGCGCGGCGAAGCCATCCCAATCGGCAAGCCTGGAGGCGCGCTCCAGCATGTGCGCGAACGCGCCGCTGTCATAGACCTGTCCGACGGGGTTGGTGTAGGGCAGTTGCGCCGGCTTGATGTAATTCACTTTCCGAATGGCGCGCGGGTCCATCCCGATCTGCCGGGCGGCGGCGTCCATCAGCCGCTCGACGATGAAGACGCCCTCGGGGCGGCCGGCGCCGCGATAGGCGCCGACCGGTGCGGTATGGGTCATCACCGATTTGACCTCGTAATGCACCAGCGGCAGGTCGTAGACGCCCGATTGCACGAACGGGCCGAGCACCAGCGGGATGATATTGCCGGCGCCGGAACTATAGGCGCCGGTGCCGCCGACCGAGCGCACCCGATAGGCCAGTACGCGGCCTTTGGCGTCGAGCGCAAACTCGCCGGTCGAAGTGAGATCGCGGCCATGGGTGCCGCCGACGAATTCATCGGTGCGGTCGCCGCGCCAGCGCACCTTGCGATTCAGCTTGATCGCGGCATAGGCGACGATGCCGTCTTCCGGATAGAGGCTGGTCTTCTGGCCGAAGCCGCCGCCGATATCGCCGACCAGCACGCGGATGCTTTCCTTCGGCCGCTTCAGGACCGCATCGGCCAGCAGGTCACGCGTCGAGCCCGGCGTCTGCGATTGCACATGCAGGATCAGCCGTCCGGTTTTCTTCTCGATCTCGGCAATGGTCGAGCGCGGCTCCATCGCGGAGGGAATGAGGCGCTGGCTGACCAGATCGAGCGAGACTTTATGCGCAGCGCTGGCGAACGCGGCTTCGACCTTGGCGGCATCGCCATAGCTCATGGCGGCGACGATATTGTCCGGCGCCTCGGCCCATACCACCGGCGCGCCCGGCTTTGTCGCCTCAACGGGATCCACCACCGACGGCAAGACTTCATAGTCGATCGCGATCGCTTCCGCCGCGGTCTGCGCCGCCACCCGCGACGTCGCCACCACGGCGGCCACCGCTTCGCCGGCATAGCGCACGATTTCATGGGCCAGCAGCCGGCGCGGCGGCACCGTCATCGGCTTGCCGTCCGGCCGCATGAACACCGACAGCGTCGGGATGGTGCCGATGTCGCCGGCGACGAGGTCGGCACCGGTGTAGACCGCCTCGACGCCGGGCATCCCGGCAGCCGCCTTGGTGTCGATCGAGGTGATCCTGGCGTGGGCATGCGGCGAGCGCAGCACATGCAGCCACAGCGCGCCGTCGTCCGGCTTGTCGTCGATGAACTGCCCCTTCCCGGTGAGCAATCGCTGATCTTCAAGACGCTTGACGGACTGGCCCGCACCGAAACGCAAATTGCCGGGAAGAATGTTCATCAGTTGATCCTTCGAGTCTCTTGTTCGAAGGGCGGGTTTTAGCGGATTTTGCGATGGAAACAACCGACCGCGGTCATTCTCCCAAAGCGCAAATGACACGCCCGACGGGGCGCGCGCGGGGCAAGAAATCCCTGGTCGGCGGCAGAGAACCGCCTCGTATTCGAGCACTATTGGGATCGGCCGATGTCCACGATGTTGACGTCGAGATTGCGCGACTGCGAGCCCCGCTTCACGACCAGTTTCACCGATCGGCCGGCGCCGATCTGCTCGATCTCATCGGTAAGGTCTGAAAGTCGCCGAACGGGCTTGTCGTTGGCCTCGGTGATGACATCCCCGAGCGCGCCGGAGGCGAGATCGACGCCGCGGATCCCCGCACGTTCCGCCGGACCTGCGGGCGCCGTGCGCACAACGATCACCCCTTCGATCCCGAGCCGGGTCGCCAGCGCCTCGTTCGCCGCCACGATACCGATGCCGGGAGTGGGCACGCGTCCGGTTCGAATAAGCTCAGGTACGACGCGGTTAACGATATCGACCGGTACCGCGAAGCCGATTCCGGCGTTGGCGCCCGACGGCGAATAGATCGCGGTGGTGACGCCGATCAGGCGCCCGGCGGAGTCCAGCAGCGGTCCACCCGAGTTGCCCGGATTAATCGCGGCATCGGTCTGAATGACATTGCCTATTTCGCGACCGCTGCTGGTCGGGAGCCTCCGCTTGAGCGCACTGATGATGCCGCTGGTCATCGATTGATCAAGCCCGAACGGATTGCCGATCGCAAATGCGGCTTGCCCGACCTTCAAGTCGGCAGAACTCCCGAGCGCAAACGGCGGCGGCGGCTGCCGGGCATTGCCGATCCGGAGCACGGCAAGATCGTAATTCGGTGCGACTCCGATCACCTCGGCCTCGGTTACTTCTCCGGAAGCAAAACGAAGGGCGACCGTCTTTGCACCCTGGACGACGTGGTCGTTGGTGACCACATGGCCCTGGTTGTCCCAGATGAAACCGGTGCCGGATGACGACGGCGCTCCGCCAGGTGACGATGGCCCTTCGTCCTCGGTCATCGGGTTGGAGCCGGAACGCGCCGCGACCTGCACAACCGACGGCGACACCCGCTCGAAAATTTCAATCGCTCCCCGTTCGGCCTCGGAAAATGCGCCGCGCTGCTCGATCGTTCGCGCCACCGAGACCGTCGACGGGGTGAACCAGAATTTCGCTCCGGACAGCGCCAGCGCCAGCGCCGCGACGGCTGCCAGGGCGAGAGTGGTGCGACGGTCCATCTTTCACTCACCTCATTGCCAGATCCAGTCAATTGCAGGGTCAGGATAATACCCTGTTCTATCCGCTGCGGCGCGCCAACCGCGCCCCGTGCAAGAACGTCCCAACGGGCCAGAAGTTTCTGGCCTGTCTCGGCGGCACCCGTCAGGAAGCCGCGTCCGCCAGTTCCCGCAACACCGTCTCGACCGCCCGGCGCTCGTCCGCTGTCAGCCCTGCCTGCGGCGGCACGGGATCGCCGACCTCATAGCCCTGAATCGCCAGCCCGGCCTTGATGCAGGCCGCGAGGTTGTAGCGCGCGAAGGCTTCGTTGATGCGCCACAATTTGCGCTGCAGCTTCAGCGCGTCGTCCCAGCGCGCGGCCTTGCAGAGAGTGTAGAGTTCGACGCTTTGCCGGGGGATGATGCAGGCCGGCCCCGCCATCCAGCCGACCCCGCCGATCAGCATCACGGCGGCCGGGATATGCGCCGACGCCGAGAACACGCGGATCGAGTCGCCGCAGCGGTTCATGATCGACAGCAGCCGCCCGGTATTGGTCGAGGCGTCCTTGATGTAGCCGATGCGCGGATGGGCCGCGAGCCGCGCGATGACGTCGAGCGTCAGGTCCGAACGCTGGAATTGCGGATTGGTGTAGATCACCACGGGAATATCGACCGCATCCGCGATGGCGCGAAAATAGGATTCGACCTGCGCATCGGTGAGCGGGAAATACGCTTCCAGGATCGCCAGGATGCCGTCGGCGCCGAGCTTCTGGCAGGCTTTGGCTTGCGCCACCGCGTCTGCCGTCGACGTCGAGGCGACGCCCGCGACCACAGGCACGCGGCCTTTTGCCGCTTCGATCGTGGTCTGCACCACGGCCAGACGCTGCGCGTGGTTGAGATAGGCGAACTCGCCGGTCGAGCCGAGCGGCGTCAGCCCGTGTACGCCGGACTGGATGAGATCGTCGCAGAGACGAGCCAGCACATCGGTGCGGATCTGGCCTGCGGGATCGATGGGGGAGACGAGATAGGGAAAAACGCCGTGGAAATCAGTCATGAGACCGACCTTAGAACCCGCGCGGCGCCCGGGTCAAATGCGCTGCAGAAAAGCGAATGGCCCGGAGCTTCCTCCGGGCCATTGCGGAAGCCA
>NZ_JAUYAN010000177.1 GCF_030693485.1 Bradyrhizobium sp.
GCTGAATGCGGCCCGGGCCAAGGGCGGCCGCATCGTCGCGGTCGGTACAACTTCGCTGCGGTTACTGGAAAGTGCGGCGGCGGAGGATGGCTCGATCCAGCCGTTCAGCGCCGACACCGCGATCTTCATCACGCCGGGCTATCGTTTTCGCGCGGTCGATATTCTCTTGACCAATTTTCATCTGCCGCGCTCGACGCTGTTCATGCTGGTGTCGGCGTTTTCGGGGCTCGATGCCATGCAGCGGGCTTATGCGCACGCAATCAAAAGCGGCTATCGGTTTTATTCGTATGGCGACGCGTGTCTCTTGTTTCGCAAATGATGCGGGTCAACAACGCGGAGCTTGCCCACCATTTTACTTTCGCCCGATAGAAGGGTGGGCACGACGCGAAAAGCGCCTTTGCCCACCCCATGCCGGCGCCGCGCGACAGCCGGCTACTTCACTTCGATCTTGCCCTTCATCTGCGGATGCAGGCCGCAGATATATTCGTAGCTGCCGGGGTCGGCGATGCTGAGTTGTGCGGTCTGTCCCTTGAGGATGACCGAGCTGCGCTGGACCTTGGCGCCGCGGATGGTGACCTGATGCGGCGAGCCGTCGGTATTGTGCCAGGTGATCGGCGCGTTGGCTGCGACCGTCACGCTTTCGGGACCGAACAGGAAATTCGCAATGCTCACGACGCCGGGGCCCGGCGGCGGAGCGGCGGCCATTTGTCCCGGCACCGTGCCCTTGAGACCCGCGAGCGAGATCACGAAATCCTGCGCCTCATGCGGCTTGTGACACTGGAAGCACGCGGTGAGATTGGCCTTTTCATTGACCTTCTTGTCGGCGCCGAAAGCCTGATACTCCCATTCGCCGTTGCGAAGGTCCGCGGGATATTCGGCGCCCCAGCCGGTGCGCTTTTCCATCACGGTATAGGCGATCAGATCACCCTTGATGAAACGGCCCTTGTCGTCCTTGGTGGGAGTACCGGCGGCGTCAAGCTGCGCCTTGTATTGCACCAGCGTGAGCACCGTGCCGCTCGGGATCGGCTCACCCTTGCGCGCGGCCTCGACCGCAGCGGCCGTCGACCACAATTCGCGATATTGCTTTACGTCGTAGCGGTCGACCGTGCTGTAAAGAACGCCCTTGTCCCAGTTTTCGGGAAACACCACCTTGTCGCCGCCGGCGAAGGCAGACAGGCCGCCGAGCGTCAGCCCGGACGCCAGGCCGAACGCAGCAGCTGTTACCGCAAGTCTGGAATTGGTCATCGAGCCCCCCACGTTATGGTTTCATAGCGCCTTTGCGTGCCGGCGTCAGTCAAGGCGCCGGCACGGCTACAACAGAACCGTGCCGACTCTTGTACGTTGAGCGCAGGAAATAGTTACGCTGAACACAAAAAACAGTTTCAGGTAGCTCCGAGGCCGGCCTTGGAGCATTGCTCGTCCTGGTCGCCGGTGACGCCGCTGACGCCCACGCCGCCGGTGACTTTGCCATCGACCATGATCGGTAATCCGCCGGGCGAGGCGAACACCCCGGGCAGGGTGGCCGTGGCTACCCCGCCCTTGTTGATCACATCCGCAAAAGCGCGCGTCGGGCGCCGGTAGGTTGCGGCAGCCCTGGCCTTGCCGACGGCGATCTCCACGCTGGCTGTTTGTGTGTTGTCCATGCGTTCGAAATACACCAGGAAGCCGTGATTATCGACCACGGCGACAGCCACGTTCCAGCCGTTCTTCTGGCATTCGGCGACGACGCCGGCTGCGATCTTCTTGGCGCCTGCGACATTAACCGCCGTGCCGTAGTCGGGGCGCTTGTCCTGAGCGGACGCGCCAATGGTAAGTGCCGCGAGTACGACGCCGGCCAGAATGGTCCTCATTTTTTATTCCTCCCCAGGGTTTATCGTGCGGGGAAGTATACCGGAACGGTTCATGAGTTCACGCCCTAAAAAGGGGCGTTTCAACTCAGGCCATGACGCGCTGCGGTAGCAACTCCGCAATCTGGATCGCATTCAGGGCGGCACCCTTCAGCAACTGGTCCGCCGCCACGAACATCGAGATCGAATGGCCGGAGGGATCGCTGGTATCCCGGCGGATGCGGCCGACCAGCACGTCATCCTGGCCCGAGGCGTCGATCGGCATCGGGAAGTAGTTTCTTACGCGGTCGTCCACGATCTTCACACCGGGCGCGCCCGACAGGATCTCGCGCACCTCGGCCTCCGTGATCGGGCGTTCGCATTCGAAGGTGATCGCCTCGCAATGCGCGCGCAACACCGGCACCCGCACGCAGGTGACGCCAACGGCAATCCGCTCGTCCTCAAAGATCTTCCGCGTTTCCTGAATGACCTTGGTCTCTTCCTCGTTGTAACCGGTGGCGGGATCGATCGGCGTGTTGTGGCTGAACAGGTTGAAGGCATAGGGGTGCGGCAGCACCTTTGGTTCATGCGTCTCGCCGTTGAGGCTGGCGCGGGTTGATTCAGCCAGTTCCTCCATGGCGGCTGCACCGCCGCCACTGGCCGCCTGATAGGTCGACAGGATCAGGCGCCTGATGCGGTTGGCCTTGTGGATCGGCCACAGCGGCACCAGCGCGGTAATCGCCGCACAGTTCGGATTGGCGATGATGCCCTTGTGATCCCTGATCCTGCCGGCGTTGATCTCGGGGATCACCAGCGGCACGTGGGGATCCATGCGGAAGGCCGAGGAGTTGTCGACCACGACAGCGCCGGCCTTCACCGCGATGGGTGCGAACCGCCTGGAAATGTCGCCGCCGGCTGAAAACAGCGCGATGTCGACGCCGGCAAAGGACTGCTCGGTGAGTTCCTCGATCACGATCCGCTGGCCGCGGAAGTCGAGGGTGTTGCCGGCCGAGCGGGCGCTCGCCAGCGCCTTGAGCTTTCCGACGCGAAAGCCGCGCCGGTCCATGGTGGCGATGAATTCGGCTCCGACGGCGCCGGTCACGCCGGCAATGGCAACAACGGGATCGTTCGTCACTTTGGTCTCCATTTATTCGAGCCGGATCGTCCGAGGCAATAAAAAAGCCCCGGACCTTTTCAGGCGGGGCTTCGGATCAGATGATGCGGGTCGTCCAACTACGCGCGCAAATCTCCCGAAGCCCGGCAGGGCTTGGTGGTTTTCGTGGTGCGTTTGGTGTTCGAGGTCATGGCGCGGGCTTATGCGGGAGAATGTTGCCGGCGTCAACGGGTTCTGGACCGAAAATATTGTGATGCAACGCCGTTGAACCGGATGCCCTTGTCGCGCGATAAGCTGATCCATGAGCCTGCCCAATCACTTCGATCTGATCGCCACCGACGGCGCCGCGCGCACCGGGCGGCTGGCGACGCCGCATGGCGTGGTGCGCACGCCGGCCTTCATGCCCGTCGGCACCGCGGGCGCGATGAAGGGTATGCACTGGCGCGAGGTGCGCGATGCCGGCGCCGATATCGTGCTCGGCAATACCTATCATCTGATGCTGCGGCCGGGCGCCGAGCGCATCGCCGCGCTCGGTGGCCTGCAACGCTTTACGGGCTGGAACGGCCCGATGTTGACGGACTCCGGCGGCTTCCAGGTGATGTCATTGTCCGAGCTGCGCAAGGTCACGGAACACGCCGTGACCTTCCGCTCGCATATTGACGGGACCAAGATCGAGTTGTCGCCGGAACGCTCGATCGAGGTGCAGCGGCTGCTCGGCTCAGATATCGCCATGCAGATGGACGAATGCATCCGGCTGCCGGCGGAGCGCGCCGATATCGAGCGTGCGATGCTTCTCTCGCTGCGCTGGGCCGAGCGCAGCAAGCGCGCGTTCGAAACCGCGCCTTCCGGCTACATGCTGTTCGGTATCGCGCAGGGCGGCGACGTGCCCGAACTGCGGCACGCCAGCGCCCGAGGGCTCGTCGAGATCGGCTTTCACGGCTACGCGATCGGCGGCCTCGCGGTCGGTGAGCCGCAGGCGGTGATGCTGGCCATGATCGAGGAGGTGGCGCCGATCCTCCCCATCGACCGTCCGAGATACCTGATGGGCGTCGGTACGCCCGAGGACATGCTGGAGGCGGTGGCGCGCGGCATCGACATGTTCGATTGCGTGATGCCGACCCGCAACGGGCGCCACGGCATGGCGTTCACGCGGTTCGGCCAGATCAATTTGAAGAATGCCCGCCACGCCGACGATCCGCGGCCGCTGGACGAGGCCAGCGCGTGGCCGTCGACGCGCGATTGCGCGCGCGCCTACCTGCACCATCTCGTGAAGTCGGGCGAGACGTTGGGGGCGATGCTGCTGTCCGAAATCAATATCGCCTATTACCAGTATTTGATGCACGGTATCCGCGATGCGGTCTCGAAAGGGACGTTTGCGGATTTTCGTGCACGCACCCGCGCCGACTGGGCGCGCGGCGACATCGAACCGCGCTGAAAAGCCGAAATCCCGGGTTGGGCGGATGCTCAGTTACAGACGAACCGCTTGACCGAATGTTTGGTCACGAACCCGTAGCCGCAGGTATCGCAGGTCCAGAGGTAACTGATGACGTCTTCCGACAAATAGGCGGAGCCTTCCGCCGCTACCATGGAGTCGGCGCAGACAGGGCAGGTCGGCAGATGACACCCACGGGGGCTGGGGTTGCACGCGACGGTCGACATGACTTCAGCGGCTGCTGGCATCGTGACCTCCTGGCGATCTGAACCTCATGCGATCTGGACTTCGCCTTTAGCATACACCGATTTGTTTGACGTTGTCGCAACACAAATGCGTTCGTTTCGCGTTATTTGGCAACTTTCCGATTTTGCATTGCAGCGAATTTCAACGCCAGGATTCCAGCTTGCGCGTTGCCACAACCTGTCCCTAATGATGGAAGACCTTCAAAATTGCATCGCATTGCCGCCACAGGAGCTTGCTTATGGACGCGCCGTCACCCCCGAGTGCAGTGCACCGTCCCGGTCGGGGCCGTGTTTTCGACTCCATCGTCGACGCGGTCGGCGACACGCCGATCGTCCGCCTGCGCAAACTGCCGCAAGCGCATGGGGTCAGCGCGACCATCCTGGCCAAGCTGGAATATTTCAACCCCGCCGCCAGCGTGAAGGACCGGATCGGGGCGGCGATGATCATCGCCATGGAGAAGGCCGGCCTGATCAATGCCGATACCGTGCTGATCGAGCCGACGTCCGGGAATACCGGGATCGCGCTCGCCTTCGTGGCGGCGTCGCGCGGCTACCGGCTGAAGCTGGTGATGCCGGAATCGATGTCGATCGAACGGCGCAAGATGCTGGCCTTCCTCGGCGCCGAGATCGTGCTGACGCCCGCGGCGCAAGGCATGAAGGGCTCGATCGCGACCGCGGAGGAACTGGTGCGCACCACGCCCAATGCGGTGATGCCGCAGCAGTTCAAAAACCTCGCCAACCCCGAAATTCACCGCCGCACCACGGCGGAGGAAATCTGGAACGATACCGGCGGCAATATCGATTACTTCGTTGCCGGCGTAGGCACCGGCGGCACCATCACCGGCGTCGGGCAGGTGCTCAAGCCCCGCAAGCCCGGCTTGCGGATCGTGGCCGTGGAGCCCGAGGAAAGCCCGGTGCTGTCAGGCGGCCAGCATACCCCGCACAAGATCCAGGGCATCGGCGCCGGTTTCATTCCCGATATCCTCGACCGCTCGGTGATCGACGAGATCGTCAGGATCAGCGGCCCGATTGCGATCGAAACCTCGCGCGCGCTGGCGCGCAGCGAGGGCATTCCCGGCGGCATTTCATCGGGAGCGGCGATCGCGGCGGCGCTGCAGATCGGCAAGCGGCCGGAGGCCGCGGGCAAGATCATCGTGGCGATCGTGCCGTCGTTCTCGGAGCGTTATCTGTCGACCGTGCTGTTCGAGGGAATCTAGCGATGGCGGATCAGCCGCGACGGCCGCGAACCCTGAACGATGCCCGCACCGAAGCGGAAGCGGCGTTCAAGAAGACAACTACAAAACTCGTCGAGGCACCGCCGAAACCGACAGCGATTCCCGGTGTGAAGGAACTGGTTTCACTGCGGATCGATCAGGACGTGCTCGAACACTTCCAGGAAGGCGGCCCCGGCTGGCAGGACCGGATCAATGACGCCTTGCGCAAGGCGGCGGGCAAATAGGCGGCGGCATCGAGAATTGAAAAAGCCCGGCGCAAGCCGGGCTTTTTGTTGGATTCGATATCGGCGGACCGGACGATCAGCGCCGGAACGCACCGCCCAACATGCCGCCGACCACGCCGCCGACAAAGGCTGCACCGGGATCGCCGCCACGAGAACCGCCACCGCCGCCACCGCCGCCACCGCTGCTGCGTTGCTGTTGCTGTTGCTGCGCACGGCGCGCCGGCTTCTTCTCTTCCCCGTCGTCCCTCGAGGCAGTTGGCGTGATCGCGACGATTTCCGTCAACAGCGCCTTGTGCTGGAACTTGTTGAGATAGCCGCTCTTGGGATAGCCGCGTGCGGCCTGCCAGCGTGTGATTACCGCGCGCGTCGCCGGGTTGAACTCGCCGGTCACCTTGGTGTCGAAACCAAGGCCGTTGAGCCGGCGCTGCACGTCGCGGCGCTGGCCCTTGTCGAGGCCGATCTGGTCTTCCGTGGTCTGGTTGGCTTCCGCATCAAATGTCTTGGGATCAATCCCGGCGGTGAGGTTGCGGGTCGCGTTGGCAGAAGCGCCATCCTGCAGCGAGGCGATCCGGGCCTGCGCCAGCGAGCGGAACTGGCCGTTCGGATAGGTGGCCAGATAGGCATTGAGTTCTTCGGGCTTGTTGGATTCCTTGACCGACCGCCAGAATTCGACCTCGACCTCCGAACCCTGGGACGCCGTCGCCATAACCGGGCCGGTCTGCGAAGGCGCCGCGGCAGTGGCGGCAGGAGCGGCGGCCTGGTTGAGATAGACCGTGCCGATCAGGTTGGTATGACCCCAGGGCAACTGGCCCTTGTTGGTCTCCTCGTTGACCTGGGCGCGGACCTTGGTCATCGCCTGCTGGATCTCCATGCCGGGGGTCGCGATGTTGGCCATCAGCGCGCGCGTGAACGGGCTGTTGGCGCCTTCCTTGCCGTCGAGCGCGGTTTGCCCGGGACCGGTGGCGAAGGCGATCAGGGTGCCTTCGCCGGACTTCATTTCCGCTAGGCCGGTTTGCACCGACACGCTGCGGGTCGCCCCGGCATTGGCCTTGATCTTGGCGGCAAACGGATTGTCGCGGCAGGCATCGAGGAACACCAGCTTGACCTTGGCGTCGCCCATGGTCTGGTCGAGCGTCAGATCGATGTTGATGGCGGCGCCGAGCTTGACGTCCATTTCCGATTTGATGTCGGCGTCGATCGGCAACAGATAGTTTACGCCGCCGATGGCGATGCCGTGGCCGGCATAGAAGAACACCGCGACGTCGGCGCCTTGCGCCTTCTTGCCGAACTCAAGCAGCCGCTCGGTCATTTTATCGCGGGTGAGGTTGGTGCCTTCGACTACTTCGAATCCCACATTGCGAAGCACGCCCGCCATCGACTTGGCGTCGATCGAGGGGTTTGGGAGCGGCTGAACATTCTTGTAGGCGCCGTTGCCGACGACAAAGGCAACACGCCTCTCGGCCTTGGCCGAATGGGCCGTAAACGCCATGCAAATCAGGGAAAGAAATATGGTGAGGTAGCGCATTCGAAATCCCCCGGTGGAATCGCGCGACTATGGGAGCAACGCTTTGCAACAGACTACACGAAAAAGCCACGCATCGTGTCGAAAATCAGGCTGTTGTCTGAATTGTGTTACCCACGTCGTTGGCCACAATAATACGCAGGCGGGCCATATTGCGTGATCTAGATCACAGTCGAGCGCGAATACGCCGGGAAAGACGGCCCAGGCAAATCGGTCACCAGAATTGGCCGGCCTCGTCTGCCGGTCAGGCTTGAGCCCGCGCCGGAGCCGCCGTCTTGAGGTTCAACAGATTGCCGGTGAGAATCAGTGCCGCGCCGAGCACGGTGAACATGTCCAGCCGCTCCGAATAGATCAGCCAGCCGGCCGCGGCGCTCAGGGGAACCCGAAGGAAGTCCATCGGGATCACCACCGTCGCATCGGCATACAGCATCGCACGCGCCATGCAGTAATGGGAAAACGTGCCGCAGAATGCGATCACGACGATCCAGCCCCAGGCCCAGGTCGACGGCCACACCCAGACATGGATCGCTGGGAAAAATCCGGCGACCGACTGCACCACAAGCATCCAGAAGATGATCGTCAGGGTATTTTCGGTGCGGGTCAGCGACTTCACCATGGCGATGGAGATGCCGAACCCGACCGCGGCAGCCAGCGCGATCAGCTGGCCCGGATTGACCTCGCCGGTCGAGGGACGAACGATGACGATGACGCCGATGATCCCGAGCACGATGGCCGCAATCTTCCACACCGTCATGCGTTCGCCGAGAAAGGCCGCGGCCAGGATCGCGGTCCAGATCGGCATGGTGAATTCGATCGATACCACCTGACCGAGCGGAATCAGGGTCAGCGCGAAGAACCAGCCGAGCTGCGCGCCATAGTGAATGAGATTGCGCGAGACATGCTGCAGCGGTCGCGCGGTCTTCATCGCCGCGAAGCCGCCGTTGATGTGGATCAGCGGATACAGCATGCAGAAGCCGAGGATCGAGCGCACTTCCATGATCTGGAAGACGTTCAGTTCGCGCGTGGTCTCGCGGCCGGCCACCGTTATGATCAGCATCAGGGCGAGCCAGCCCGCCATCCACAGCGCGGCCATCGGTATGGAAGGTGTTCGGTCCATCTTGAGCTGAGTGCCAGGCCTGCCGCGCCGGGAGTTGCGCGTAGATACGATGAGGGCAGGCCGGTATCGGCGACCCCGATCCGATTTGCAACGCGCAAATATGCCGGGGCAGTGCTGCGCCCCGCCGAAATTCGGGGTGGGAGAGCCCGCGCGATCAATGCTAAGGAACTGCGGAAATCACTTCCGGAGGAACCAGACATGCTCACCTTGCAACCGTCCGAATGGTCAAAGCCACGCGGCTTTTCGCATGGCGTCGCGGTCGCTGGTCCAGGCCGCTGGATCGTGCTGGCCGGACAGACCGGCGGCGACGAAAAGGGCGACTACGCGCCCGATATGGCCGAGCAAACCGGTACCGCGCTGCGCCGTATCATCAAACTGCTCGGCGAGGCCGGCGCCGGCCCTGAGCATATCGTCCGGCTGACCTGGTACCTGACCAGCCGTGAGGAATACCAGGCCGCGGCCGCCGGCATCGGCGCCGCCTGGAAGGGGACGCTCGGGCGCAACTTCCCGCCCTCGACGCTGCTCTACATTTCAGGTCTGGTCGATACCCGCGCCAAGGTCGAACTCGAAGTCACCGCCTTCGTTCCGAACGCCTAGATCCCGATCCGATTTATAAGAACCGGGCTCTAAACTACTGTTTTAACGCGTTTTCTTTACGCGAACCGCTGCCCACTTCGCTCGAAAACGCCTGGGAGCAATTTCACGATGACAACACGATCCACCTCCGCAGATTTTGTGACCGCGTTCGCCACCGGCTGGCCGGAGGAGCAGCCCGATATCATGGTGCTGTCGCTGACCACGCAGAGGGGCGTTCAGGATTTTGCGCTCAACAAGGAGCAGGCCTTGTTGGTCGCCAAGACCATGACGGAAACCGCCAACCGGTTGGCCAGGCCCAAGACCAGCTAGCCGATCGCGGCGAGGGCGCGTCAGGAGCGGGTCAGCGAAATTGATGTGACTCGGAATGCGCCTTCGGATCTGATGACGACGGATTGCTTGTTCCCGCGCGTCGTCAACGAGATGTTCGCGGTGAATCCGGGGCCGCTCGCAATCACCTGAAAACTGCCGCCGCCGCCGCGACCTTCGAGGTTGCCGCCGGCGTTGCGAATGCTTTCGCTCCAGGTCCCGGAGAGCGCCGCGCCATGCGCGATGACGTTGCTCGCGAGATTGAATTTGAAGCTGTCGCTGGCGCAGGTAAGGGTCTGGTTGATGGCGTTGCCGTCAGCGCGGACGGCGTAGGTGGCGCGGCATCGCACCCGCTCGGTGGACCCGTCGTCCAGCGTGATGGTGCCGCCACCCGACCAGTTGCCGGCCAGCCCGGCGAACGCTCCGGATTCCGCGTAGCCCGCGGTGCAGGTCATACAGGCAAACAAAAACGCGACGGCTGCGAATGTCAGCCGTCGCGTGTTGACGAAGATTTTGGCTGGGGGACCGTGCCTACTGCCGCGACGCTTCCCAACGACCACTGCACGGTACGCCTGCAGACGAGCCATTCCACTTCCCCGAACCGGTCTTCCCGCTGAGCTGACCGTTCGCATATGCACCATTGATCGAGACCCGTACAAGTCCCTCTTTCCCGACCTTGCCGGAAACCGCAGCGCCGCCTGCGGAAACGTTGCCATCCGTCACGACCAGCGTAGAGCTCGTGGTCGGCTGGCAGCTGCCGGATTTCGTCACCACGGTGACGCTCCAGAGCCCGTCATAGGCATTGCGGTCGGCCATGGCGGGGGCAGCCGCGATAGCGCCCGCGGCGGTAAAAGTGGAGGCAAGAAGCGCGTTGCGAATGCGATTGAGGCGCATGAATCATATCCCCGATATATGTGATGACGCGGCTTATCCCGGCAGAATGTGTTCAAAATTTGCTGCGCCGCGAAAACACGAAATGTTCCCTCCGAATCAAACATTTGTGGCCCGATTTGGTTCCAATGCCGGGAACGATCATCTGACCTGAATCAGTCTGTACCGCCGGTATTATATTACTTTGGCAGATTCGGCGCGCTGGTAGCGAATTGCTCGTCCTGCGGCTTGGCCGGCAGCGATTTGTGAGTTTTAGCGTACTCAATTACCTCTCCCAGCAGCTTCTGGCCGAGCGGGGCCAGCGCGCGCTCCCACAACTCCCGCGCGGTTTCGCCCTTCTTGACGAAGCACCATTCCTGGGCGGCGATCGCGCCGGCATCCATGCGGTCGGCGAGATGGTAGACGGAGCCGCCGGCGATCGGATCGCCCTCCCGGATGGTCCATTCGACCGCCGCGATGCCGCGGTGCCGGGGCAGCAGCGAGGGATGGTAGCCGATCCCTCCGAGTTTTGCCGCCGCCAGCGCGTCCCTGCCGATGCGGGCGTGACTGTGCGCGGTAACGATCAGATCGGTATCGGCCGCGATCTCGCCGGCGACCACCAGTTTCGGATCAGCCTGCACGGTGACCGCGATTCCGGCGTCGCGGGCAGCGGCGGCAAGCCGGTCCTCGGCATCGGCCACGACCACGCCAGCGATCACGACGCCGTGCTGGCGCAGCATGTTCAGTGTCGTCACGCCGAAATGGCGGGAACCGACCAGGGTAATCCGCATGGTGTTTGATCCGTCCAGAGCTGGCGTCCCGTCGATAACACGTCGCCGCAATCTGTCACGCCGGGGGCGCGGGCCCGACCGGGTTATCAACAGGGCGAGCGAGGGCCGTGCCCGGCGACAAAGCCGATGGCGCTCGGGGCAGCCGGACCGAGGCATCGTGCCTGGATCGCCGTTTTCTCACGCGGAGCCTTTGGGTGTAGGGTTGAGCTTCCAGGCGAAAACGGAGAACTCATCTGACCGACGATTGGATGCAATCAGGAAGGGCGGACCGGCAAACCGTCGACCGGGACTGGAATTTTGTCGGCCAGTCCGGGATCGAGGGCGTTAGCTGCAAGGAGATCCGTCCGGTAACCACCACCCACGGCACGTTGACCGAAATCTGGCGCCCTGAATGGGGGCTGGACGCGCGGGCGGTCGGGCAGGTGTTCCAGAGTCTGCTGGATCCGGGAACGGTGACGGACTGGCATGCGCATGTGCAAACCACCGATCGCCTGTTCTGCGCCGTCGGGCGAATTCGTTTGGCGCTTTACGATGGCCGCAAGTCCTCGCCGACCTTCGGGTCGGTCTGGCAACGCGTGTTCGGCCAAGAGCGGCCGCTGCTGGTGGTGGTGCCGCCGGGTGTCTGGCATGGATTGAGAGTGTTGGGGACGACCCCATCGCTCATTCTGAACATTGTCGATCGCGCCTACAGCTACGAGAGCCCCGATCACCGGCGGTTGCCTCCGGACACGCCGCATATCCCGCTGAGCCTGCTGTGACGGACGCGTCGGCTCCGCCGCAGGACGCCGGACCGCCGCCGGCGGTTTCCATCGTGGCAGCGACTTTCAACCGGCCGACGGTGCTGGCCTTTGCGATCCGCAGCGTCCTGAAGCAGGAATTTTCCGACTGGGAGCTGATCGTTGTCGGCGATCGTTGCGACGAGGCGACCGGTGAACGGGTGGCCTCGTTCGCCGACCCGCGTATTCGCTACATCAACCTTGCCCGGAATTGGGGCGAACAGTCCGGCCCCAACAATGTCGGCATTGCCCGCGCGCGGGGAAAATACATCGCATTCCTGAATCAGGATGACTGCTGGTTTCCCGACCATCTGCGCGCGGCGACCGAATGGCTCGAGGCGTGCGGCGCCGATGCCGTCGTTGCCCGTTCCGCCACGGTGGTGCCGCCGGCCGGCCAGGACGATGCGTGGTGCACATTCCTGACCGGAGCGGGGCGTGCGGGCCGCTATGACCCCGTGCTTACCGAGGGGCCGATTTCCACGCTGCTGGTCAAATCCGCCGTGGTCCGCGCCATCGGACCGTTGCGGTCAGCGTTCGATTGCTACGCGACAAGTTCGCAAGAGTGGCTGTTTCGAATCTGGCATCGCGGCTTCGACATCAGCTGCATGCCGCATCTGACCGTGTTGCTGGTGTCCTCCGGCCTGCGGCCGCTGTCCTATGTGAAATCCGATGCGCCGGAACATGCTTTTTTCGAACCGCAGTTCGAACGGCCGCTGCAGCTCAGGCTGCTGCTGCTGGACCGCTGCCGCGCGCCGCCACAGCGACCGCATTGGAGGCGCCTTGCGAAATCGGTGGCCGTGATTGGCCTGCGAGCGGCGGCACATCTTGGTTGGGCGCCGAGCGAACTGGTGCCGAGGTTCTACCTCGGTTTTCGACGTGGAACCTTCATCAACGGGCTTCGCAAGACGCGCGGCCTGCAAGCGATGCCCGAGCGCGATCCGTCGGCCGCCACACTGCGTGCCCGTTATGCTGCGGAGCTGTCGGACGGGAATGCCAAGCCGGTCTTGCCGCCGGATCGCCGATAGCTGATCCGGCCAGGAGGGTCACGCTGTGTTGCGCGATGGTGCGCTTGCTGTTGCCGCGCCACAAGAATACGCTGGAAGGCCTGGCAGCATTGGAGGTTTTTATGCCGATACTTTCTTTTGTGCCGAGACTTTCCCTGATGGCGGCGACGATGGCGCTGGTGACCTTGCCGGCCGGTATCGGGATGGCGCAGACCACGCCGAATACCGGGGCGGCGCCGGCCGCGACAGCTCCGGCGAGCCCGCCACCGGCCGCGACCACGCCGCCAGCCGCAGCTACCGCCACGGTGCCAGCTGCGAAAACGGAAACGACCGAGCCCGCGAAGTCTGCGAAAAAGAAGGCCGCGAAAAAGATGACCCGGCAGCAGGAGATCGATAAATCGATCGACAGCGGTACGGTGCCGGCGCGCTATCGCAGCCAGGTGCCGAAGGAATATCACCATTTGATTCCATTCGATAAGCGGTAGTCCGCGCGTTCAGGCGCGCGCTTTCGGCGTCATTCGGAGGGACGCAGTTGGCGGGTGGCTGCACCCCCGGAATGAGGCTGTACCGATGCCAAAAAAGGGAATTACCGGCCACGACGAGTGGGTGCTCACGGAAGCGCTCGCCACTGCACTGATCGCGCTGGAGCAACTGCCGCCGGAAAGCCAGCCACGGCCTCATATGGAGGATATCAGGAAGCTCCTGATCGCCGGTTGCCAGCAAGGTACCGTCACCGTGCATCTGGCGCAGGCCAAATGCCGGCTGTTTCCCGACCGCGATCCCCTGACGATCTATCGCGAGTATGGTCTGGAAGACGGGCAGGGCTGATAACCTGACCGGAGCCGAGGTTCACTTCCCGCTGGCACCGCCCGGCAGGAATCCCTTCAACCGCTTCCATGCGGGTGCAACGAAAAATCCAATGACCGGGATGCATGCCGCGCCGATCAACAGGCCGATGCCCCCCGATATGGCCGCATGAACGATCCATCCGAGCAGGCCCGCGGCCGCCGGGAGCGCGTGAGCCACAGCTTCCGTGGCGGCGTGGACGGCGTGTCCGATCGAAGGCGGGCCATAGATCTCCAGGCCATGCAGCACGATGCCGCCGCCAACCCAGATCATGGCAGCGGTGCCGACGGCGCTGAGCAACGTCAGGAAGGCGGGCATACCGCGAACCAGGCCGCGTCCGAGCGCCCGGCCGATGCCGCCAAACGGCGACGCGCCATGGTTTTTTGCCAGCGCCAAACCGAAATCGTCGGCCTTCACGATCAGTGCGACCACGCCATACACCGCGACGGTGATCCCGATCCCGACCAGCGCCAGCACCAGTGCCTGCGTCAGGAGGCTGCCAACGGGAACTGCCGCCAGCGTGATCGCCATGATCTCCGCCGAGAGGATGAAGTCGGTTTTGATGGCGCTTGCGACCTTTTCGTCCTCCAGGGTCTGCGCATTCAGCGCCACCGTGCCGAGCTCGGCCTCGTGCTGTTGGGCATGGTGGGGCAGGACGGCTTCGAGCAGCTTTTCCACCCCTTCGTAGCAGAGATAGGCGCCGCCAAACATCAGCAGCGGCGTGATCACCGCAGGCAGGAAGTAGCTCAGGGCCAATGCGGCGGGAAGCAGGATCAGCAGCTTGTTGCGCAGCGATCCCGCTGCGATCTTGCCCACGATCGGCAGTTCGCGCTTGGCGGCGAACCCGATCACATAGCCCGGCGTGACCGCGGTATCGTCGATCACGACACCCGCTGCCTTGGCCCCCGCCTTGACCGCCTGGCCGGCGATGTCGTCAAGGGAGGCCGCCGCCACCTTCGCAATCGCCGCGATATCGTCAAGCAGCGCGATCAGTCCGATGCTCATCAACAATTCCCTTCGTCACGTATCGGCCGGTGAGGGCGGACATGGTTTCTCGCCTCAGCTATAACCCGCTAACGAGTCAAAAACACTTCTCGAAAGGCAGCCGGCAAGATCATGAGTTTTTTCGAACGACTGAAGACCGCGGCATCCGCGGAGTGGCGGGCGTACACCGGACATCCTTTCACCAACGCGCTGGCGGACGGTTCGCTCCCCGAGGTGGCGTTTCGTCGCTACCTCGTTCAGGACTATCTGTTCCTGATCGAGTTTGCCCGTGCCTATGCGCTCGCGATCTACAAGTCGCCCAGACTTGCCGACATGCGCGAAGCGGCGGCCGGCCTCTCGGCCATTATCGACACCGAGATGAACCTGCATGTGAAGCTCTGCGCGGAATGGGGGTTGTCGCCTGTTGATCTCGAGCAAGCCCCGCCGGCGGTCGAGATGCTGGCCTATACGCGCTACGTGCTCGACGCCGGCATGCGCGGCGATCTGCTGGCGCTCAAGGTGGCGCTGGCCCCTTGTGTGATCGGCTACGCGGAAATTGCGACCCGGCTTGCGGCGCACCCCGGCGCGCTCGCTGCGTCGAATCCTTATAGCGTCTGGATCGCCGAATACGCCGGCGCAGCCTACCAGGAGGTCGCGGCCAAAGCGCGGATGCAAATGGATTGTCTCGCCGATCTCTACGCCACGCCGGCCCGGGAGGCAGACCTGACCGCGATCTTCAAGGAGGCCACCCGGCTCGAAGCCGAGTTCTGGGAGATGGGCTGGCGCGCGGGTGACGGCGGTCCTGCCAATTAGGGCAGGCCGGTCCGCTGCGGCGGCGGAAGGAACCGACATCAATCTCGGATGTTTTCTCTCGTGGTACTGGCGTTCGTATCGCCGGTTGCACGACAATCACATGACGGGAGTCGCCTAATGTCCGAAGATGACAAACCCCTTGAGCCCGAGGACTTTCCGATTCGAACCAAGAAAAAGAAAATTCTCAAGAGCGATGGCGAGACGATTGCGGAGGCGCGCAACGAGCAGACCGCGGAGGAGGTGGCGGAACGCCTCAACGCCGAAGAACAGATCCGGGAAGAGGATCGCTGGTCGGCCTGACCGATCGATGGCCCAGGCTAGTTCACAACGACGGGAGGCTCAATCGGTTTGGGCCCGGGCGATGTTGGTTCGAATGCCAATTTGGGCTGCGTCGGAATTACCTTGGCCCCTGCGGCTTGCGCTGCAGCCCTGGTGGACGCTCTGTCTGCTGCATCGGGCGCCTGCCGATGCCAGGGACCGAACTCAACAATAAGGAAGGCCGCGGTGCTGATGACGGCAACGGCGGCTGTAACGAGCAGAGGCCGGGCAACTTCTTTCTCACGCATCTTCATCTTCGGACCTTTTGTCTTCGCCAAAACAAGCCGCCCGGCCGACGCAGGTTCCCGTCGCCTCGCGCGGCGGAAGGCCGCAGAACATGCCGAGAGGGCGCAGCTCTAGCTCGTGAGTGATTTCAGCATCCCGTACGCCGACGCTGCGGCCCTGCCGCAAGTCATGGAACTTGCACCGATCTGCACCTTGCGTTTTGGCCTTCGATGGGTTTAAAGCCCGGTAACTTCATGACCGCAGGCATGAACGAGAAGCGCCGCTGCGTGGTTTTACCGCGTTCTGGACCGAGTTATGCACCCAGCATAGCCCGCGCGTTGATCGTTCTGAGCTCCCCAGACACAAAGGTATTCACGATGGCGAAGATGACCAAGAATCAGTTGATCGATGCGATTGCAGAGGGAACGCAGGTTGCCAAGGCGGACGTAAAGGCCGTTATCGAGCAGATGGCGACGGTCGGCTACAAGGAACTGAATGAATCCGGTGAGTTCGTGATTCCCGGATTCGCCAAGATGTCGGTCGTGAACAAGCCCGCCACCGAAGCCCGCAGCGGGATCAATCCGTTCACGAAAGAGCCGATGCAGTTCGCGGCCAAGCCGGCCAGCAAGTCGGTCAAGGCATCACCGCTGAAGGTTGCCAAAGACGCTGTTTGAGCACGGCTGGGGCGCGGGCCGCTCGATCGGTTCGCGTCCTGGCTAGGAGCTGGGTCTGCCAAACAGCAGATGCCCCGATCGCCACATGCGCTCGCAGGCGTCGCGAGCGAAACTCGTCCGTTGCTCGGGCTCAAGCCGCGCGAACACGGAGTGGGACAGAATTTCCGACAGGCTCCTGTTTCCGTCTGCCCGCTCCAGCAGCAAGGCCTCCGCTCTCGATATCGGGGTAGTCACTTCCCCATGAGGCGAGGCGCGCGTCAGGATCAATGCGTTGGCGTCACCGGCCAGCCTGGTGCCGGCGCGTATGAGCGGGACATATGACAGACAATCATCTGTATCGAAACGAGTCAGGAAGCGTGAGCTCTGGGGCTTCCGGACGAAAAAATCGTGCCTGGAGTTCAGCGCCGCAAGATTATCGATGATCGCCCACTGCTCCGCGGCCGGCAGCACCAAAACCCTCTCCAGCATCTCTCCGCTGAGAAACCGATCGGCGCAGTAGAGGGCGTTGTCGTTCCAACCAAAGAAAATGAGCCCGGCCGCTTCGACAAACGCCATGATCTCCGGCACCGAGTAGGCTCGATCCTGCGGGTGAAGCAGCATGTCCACCAGCCCGGCATCCCCCACATCGTCGGTAAGGTCATTGGGTAGTTTGCCGGTCGTCGAGATCAGATAATGGTACGATGGGACAGACTTCAGAAGTTCACGGGCTATCCTGACGCCCTCGGCATCTGGACCGGCGCCAAGTCGCCGCAAGATATCCTGGACCAGGTAAACGCCGGCGCGCCCCGTCGTCCCGTAAAGCATGATGGCCATGCTTCCCCTGACATCGAGTACATCCGCGAGCGCCCTCAGTCCGGCGTCGGGATCGGGAAGGTGATGAAGAACGCCGGTGGAAACGATCAGGTCAAAATCGCGATTCAACCTGGCCACGTCGAGCAGGCTCAATTGCCGGAGTTCGAGGTTGCCGAGGCTGTGTCGATCGCGAAGCCGGTTCGTATGCGCGAGGCTGGCCTCGGAAAGATCGATACCGACGACAGAACAGTCCGGGTTATTGAGGGCGATCAGTGCCGCCTGGGAAGAGCCGCAACCGGCGCATAATATGCGCAGGTCCTGCCGGGGCCGCCCCTCCGGCCACAACTGGATGCCCGCAAATCCGGGATCACACGTCAGCGGTCCCCATTGCCTCAGGAATTGCGCGGCATCCTCGATCGGCGGCGGATAGCTGTACGCCTCGTACTGCTTGCGGACCGCCTCGGTAATCGTGTCTGCCATGACGGAACTCTAGGGACTGGAGCGACGCGAGAACAGAGGTTTGCCTGTCAACGACCGATCGTTGTCCACTACTGGCCATCGCGCCGTGCGGCGATCGTCCAGGCACTGCCCATTTGATGAGAGGATTTCATGGTGAGCGCGGAGGGACTCGAACCCTCGACCCCATGATTAAAAGTCACGTGCTCTACCACCTGAGCTACGCGCTCACTTGCCGCGCTGTGTAGGGGGCGGCCGGGTGCGGGTCAATAGCGGCACGGGGCGCGCAGGCCCGGCTGGGGACGGCGCGGATTTCTGAGCCGATACGGGCCTTTATCGGCAATTCCTCACCCCTCGCAGAGGGCCTGTGGACAGCCGATTATTCGCTCAGCTGGCCTCGCGGCGGACCTCGGAGGCCACCGGCTGCTGGCTGCCGGGCACCGTCGGTATCGTCACCGGGCGCAGCCCGATCAATTCGGCGCTGCGGATACCGGTATTGCGCCAGAACGTGAACGAGTTGATCCGCGAACTCTCGAGAATTGCGATCGCCACCGCCGACAGGAACGGCAGGCTTTGCAGCACCAATACGCCGGCGAAGATGTAGATCTCGCGGACTTCCTTCTGGCTGTTGGTGACGATCAACACCGCGGCGCCGATCAGCAGCAGCACTCCGATCACGGCCTCCCAGAACGCCTGGAACTCGATCGACATCCTGGACAGGCCGCCCTTGGAAGTGCGCGCGAACGGCAGATGTTCGGTGATCAGGCCGTTGGCGACCGCGCGCGAGACGGTCCATTGCACCGACATCGCGGCGATCATGGCGCCCAGCATCTGGCCCCATTTGACCGGCACCCGCAGCCGGTACAGCACGATGAAATGCATCAGCGAGACGACGAAGGCGGCGATGATCGGCAGCGTCAGGATCTTGTCGGGAACCGCGATGCCGGCAAAGGCGACGATCGGCACCCAGATCAGATTGAGGATCGCCACCAGCACGCCGAGGCTTTCGGCGCCGAGCCAGTTCAGCCAGCCCAGTGCGAATTCGCGGCGCTGATCCGGGCTGAGCCTGCTGGCGCCGGGCAGGAACCGGCGCCAGTGCTTCTTGACGATCTGGAAGCCGCCATAGGCCCAGCGGTGGCGCTGCTTCTTGAAGGCCTCGTAGGTGTCCGGCAGCAGGCCGTGGCCGTAGCGGTGGTTGGTGTAATGCGTCAGCCAGCCGTGCTCGATGATCCCGAGGCCGAGATCGGTGTCCTCGCAGATGGTGTCGCCGGCCCAGCCGCCGGCCATGTCCATCGCCGCGCGCCGGATCAGGCACATGGTGCCGTGAACGATGATGGCGTTGCACTCGTTGCGCTGGACCATGCCGATGTCGAAGAAGCCGGCATATTCGCCGTTCATGATGTAGTGCATCAGCGAGGTGTCGCCGTCGCGATGGTCCTGCGGCGCCTGCACCAGGCCGACGCGGGGGTCGGCGAATACCGGCACCAGGTCCTTCAGCCAGTCCGGCTGCACCACATAGTCGGCGTCGATGATGCCGATGATCTCGGCGTCCACCGCGGTGCGCGCCATGGCGATGCGCAGCGCGCCGGCCTTGAAGCCCTCGACCTTCTCGGCGTTGATGAACACGAAGCGCTCGCCCAGCGCGCGGCAGTGATCCTGGATTGGCTGCCAGAATTCCGGATCGGGCGTGTTGTTGATGATGACCACGCATTCGAAATTCGGATAGTCCAGCTTGGCCACCGCATCGAGCGTCTGCTTGAGCATGTCGACCGGCTCGAAATAGGCGGGGATGTGGATCGAGACCTTGGGGAAGGTGATGGCCTCGCCGATGGTCGCCGGCGCCAGCGCGGCGCCCTTGACGATCAGCCGGCGCGGCTTGTGGCCAAAGGCAACGGCGGCGATGTCCTCGATCCGCGCCATCGCGATCAGCACCAGGGGAACCAGCAGGATCAGTCCCAGCGTCAGCGCGAAGGCGGAGCCGAACACGAAGTAGTGGCCTTCCCAGTATGCAAACACCGTGGCCGTCCACGTGCCGACGCCGGCGGCCGCTGCCGACAGCAACGCAGATTGCAACATCGTGGGGCTGGCGAGGCGCACGATCGGCAGCGACAGCAGGATGCCGACCAGCACGGCGATGGCCGCGAGCTTCCAGTAGTTCTCGTTTACGATCGGTCCGGTCCAGGCGAATTTCGGTTCGCGGGCGGCGTTGAGGATGCCCCAATAGGGTCCGACGCCGCCTTCGAAGAACTTCCAGGGCTGATCGATCGCCTCGACGATATTGTAGTCCATGCCGATGGCTTCGGCCCGGGTGACGAAATTGCGCAGCACCGCGGCCTGCTCGAAGGTGCCGGGCTCGGCGTTCTTCAGATTGTAACCGGCGCTCGGCCAGCCGAATTCGGCGATCACGATCCGCTTGCCCGGAAATTTGTCGCGCAGCAGCCCGTAGAGATAGACCGCCTGGTCCACCGCCTGTTTGTCGGTGAAGTTTTCCCAATACGGCAGCACGTGCGCGGCGATGAAGTCGACGGACGAGGCAAGTTCCGGATTGTCGCGCCAGATGTTCCAGATTTCACCTGTGGTTACAGGGACATTGACCGACTTTTTGACCTGCTTGATCAGCTCAACGAGGTCTTCGACCTTCTGCTCGCCGCGAAAGATCGTCTCGTTGCCGACGACGATGCCGTTCACATTGCTGTTGCGCTTGGCGAGGCTGATGGCGGCCTGGATTTCGCGCTCGTTGCGCTCGGTGTTCTTGTCGATCCAGGCGCCGACCGTGACCTTCAATCCGAATTCAGCCGCGATCGGCGGCACCAGTTCGACGCCGCCGGTCGAGGAGTAGAGCCGGATCGCGCGGGTCAGCGGCGCCAGGGTTTTGAGGTCGGAGCGGATTTTTTCGACGCTGGGAATGTTGTCGACGTCGGGATGCCCGCTGCCCTCGAACGGGGCGTAGGACACGCTGGGCAGTTTGCCCCTGAAATCGGGAGCCTGCTGCTTTTCGCGCAGCACGCCCCACAGAGCGGCATGCGCGGCAGTCACACACAAGAGAACGGCGACCACGGCGCGCATCGAGACTAAACCGTATGAGGGGGCCAATATGGCACGGAAGCGGATCCGTCCCCGAGATCCGACCAAGTCAGCGGCAAACCGAGCATATCTCTGCCACGCGATTTAACAACTCTTATGACGCCGTGGCGTTTTGAGGGCGCGAATATTTACAGGACGTGAATATTCTGATCGTTCCGGAAAACCGGAACGATTGCAGGGTTACTTCGCTGCAGGCGCCGGAGTAGGGGCGGCGGCAGGCTGCGCCGCGGCGGGGGCCGGCGCGGCGCCGGCGGTGGCC